>NZ_JBANSO010000013.1:0-124356 GCF_037070225.1 Vreelandella indica | reverse complement strand
CTTCCAAGCCCAGGCCGAGTGTTAGAATCTGGGTGCCGTCCATGTCATACCTCCTGCCGCTGTGGAGGTCATATTCTGGCCCAGCTCAGGGGGCGAATTCCACACCCAACGTCGAAGAGCCGAAAATGCAGGCCGTATGATTGAGTAATGCTTTATAGAGAGATGCGTTAAAAAAGTTGTTATACATTTAGGCCTTCTCTGTATTTAGTCGAATAATACTGGGAACAGGCACAAGGGGAGGCACCTAAGTGAAAAGAGGCTTGATTATCAAGTGAGTTTAATTATTGTAACTTCTTCTTTATTGATGAATCTGAACTCATTTTTAATAATATAGTTCTCTTTGCACTAGATTTGTAACCCTTCAACTGTGAACAAAAGTAAACTTTGAAAGGCGCAAGCTAGGGGGGAGGCCAATGGATGGTTTCTGCTGCTTTGGTGATGGCTGTTATTGACATTCGTCTGCCTTACCCCTATAAACGCGAAATAATCCATCACCCTAGGCCCTCATGTTCCTCTTAATCACGATTGCTACCCTTTCAATCGCGTTCTCATTCTTATGTTCCATCCTTGAAGCGGCGCTTCTTTCGATTACCCCCAGCTATATAGCTAAACAGAAAGAAGACAATCCCAAGTTGCATGCCTCGCTTACGCGCCTAAAAGCCAATATCGACCGGCCACTCGCGGCGATTTTGACGCTCAATACTATCGCTCATACTGTGGGGGCAACCGCTGTGGGTGCTCAGGCGGCCGTGGTATTTGGTGAAGCCTCTATCGCTATTGTGTCGGCAGTGATGACGATGCTGATTTTGATCTTGTCGGAAATTATCCCAAAAACCATTGGCGCAACGTACTGGCGCGGTTTATCGCCGTTTCTGCCACGCCTGTTAAATCCTATGATTATGGGTTTGCTGCCTTTTATCTGGATGTCAGAACAGATTACGCGCCGCCTAGGCAAGTCAGAGCATGATGTCGACCTGCGTGATGAAATCAAAGTTCTCGCGCGCGTGGGCCTGGAAGAGAGCGTGCTGGATGCGGATGAATCACGCACCATCATCAATATGCTTAACTTGCACGATATCCTGGTGAGCAAAGCGATGACGCCACGTACCGTGTGTGTAACGGTGCTGCCTGATATGACCGTCTCCGCGTTTGATAAGCAGTATGGCAAAGCGCCGTTCACGCGGTTCCCCGTGATGGATAACGGCGAGCAGGCGTTTGGCTATGTGCATAAAGCCGATATGTACCATGCAGACGATGCCAAAACGATGCGTGAACTGATGCACCCGATTGGTAGCGTGGATGTTTCAAATAATGTAGAGCAGGTGTTTACCTCTATGCTCAAAGATCACCTGCATATGCGGGTGGTTTATGATGAGCACGGCACTTTTGTCGGCTTGATTACGCTTGAGGACATTATCGAAACCATTCTGGGGCAGGATATTGTCGATGAGACCGACAATGTAGCCAATTTGCGCCACTACGCGAAACAGCAGTGGATCAAGCGCGTTAAGCGGGATGATAAAAACGCCAAAGCGGCTGAGTAAACCTTTTTCAGCTTATTGGTATAAAACGGCGCCTTAGGGCGCCGTAGTACGTTTTATCGTCAGGCTTTTACGCCTTTATACTGGGCTTGGCTCTACAGAGTGAACGTTGCCTTGCCACTGGCTGTCTTAGCACTAAATGATCTATAGTGAAGGTGTTGAAAGATAAATAAGGTATTAGGGCGTTCAACGTCCATTAAGGAGGAAAGCAATGTCATTACGTATCAATGCAGTCGTGCCTGATTTTAAAGCGGAGACTAGCCAGGGGCCGATTCAATTTCACGAATGGATTGGCGATAGCTGGGCTATCCTGTTTTCACACCCGAAAGACTTTACCCCGGTCTGCACGACGGAATTTGGTGCTGTTGCCACTCTGAGCGAAGAGTGGAAAAAGCGCGGCACCAAGGTGATCGGTGTATCGGTTGATGGCGTGGAAGACCACAAACGCTGGGGCACTGATATTAAGAACGTATCCGGCAGCGATGTTGATTTTCCTATCATCGCTGACGATAGCCTGACTGTTTCCAAGCTGTTCGATATGCTGCCTGAAGATGCCTATTTACCTGATGGCCGCACGCCAGCAGACAGTGCCACGGTACGTTCGGTATTTATTATCGGACCGGATAAGCAGTTGAAGCTCTCGATGACATACCCCATGACCGTGGGGCGTAATTTTGCTGAAATTCTGCGTGCCCTGGATGCACTGCAAACCACCGCGAAGCACGGTGTTGCCACTCCGGCTGATTGGATGGTAGGGCAAGACGTTATTATTCCACCTAGCGTTTCTGATGAAGACGCCAAACAGAAATATGGCGAATACGAAACGATCCTGCCCTATTTGCGCAAAACACCGCTACGTTAACAGCGTGGTATAAGCTACAAAAGCCAGTACAACAGTGCTGGCTTTTTTATTGGGTTAGCGAGGAGATTCCAACGCTAGCTGCTCAATAGACGTTGACACACTGCGCGCACCAATCAGTATTTCATTCACAATGACCTCAATTTCGCCCACGCTGGCTTGGCTTGATTTGCCCTGTTCCACCACTTGCTGCATAGCATGCGTAGTGCGTTCCACCAATGCGCTGTTGTCTTTAAGCACTCGGGTAATTTCTTCAACTGCTTCGCTGGAGCCCTTGGCTAAACGGCGTACTTCGTTTGCAACCACCGCAAATCCGCGGCCTTGCTCGCCGGCTCGCGCTGCTTCAACTGCAGCATTAAGCGACAATAGGTTGGTTTGATTGGCAATTTGCGCGATTGAAGCGGTGATTTTATTAATTTGGTCAGCTTGTTGATTAAGGGCGGCTATTAAGCTCTGTGCTTCGTTGAGCGTGTGTGTGGCTTGTTCTGAATCCTTGAGTATTTGTTTGAGGTGAGTTAAACCGCTCTGGGCTATTTTTTCAGTCTGTGTTGACGATGTTTGCGCCGTATTAACCGTTATATACGCTGCTTCTGATTCTTGAATTGAGCGGGTAATATCCGTGGCAAATTTGACTACTTTGATGATTTTCCCTTGCTCATCGTGGATTGGGTTATAAGTGGCTTCCAACCAGATAGTGTTGCCACGAGCATCAATGCGCTCAAATTTACCCTGCATAAATTCGCCACGGCTTAACCGCTCCCAAAAATCAGGGTGCTGCTGGTAAAACGTATCAGGGCAAAATTGGCGGTGATGAACGCCTCTTATTTGTTCAGCTGCGTAGCCCATTGTTTGTTCAAAATTACTGTTTGTATCCAGTACATACCCATCTGGAGTGAATTCAATCACTGCCATAGAGTTATTCAACGCCTGAAGAATGGCGCGCTCCCGCGCTGCATTTTGATGTTTGTCTGTAACGTCGCTAGCGACTTTAAATATCTGTATAACTTTTCCACGCCGGTTTTTGATAGGTATATAGGTCGCCTCAAGCCAAATTTCCTTGCCTTCAGCGTTTAAGCGCCGAAAGCGACCCTGCTGGCTGTAGCCTGCGGCGAGTGTTTCCCAAAAAGCGGCGTATTCGGGCTGGTTGGTTTCTTCAGAAAAGCAAAACATGCGGTGATGCTGCCCTTTAACCTGCTCAAGCGTGTAGCCCACCGTGTTCAAAAATAGAGGGCTTGCCTCTTTAATCTCACCAGTAGGGGCGAATGAAATACAGGCAGTATGTTGCAATAGGGCGCTATGTTGAGGTGAATGGCGGTGAAGGCTTAGCATTTATAAAATGTCTCGATCGTATAGGGCTTGTATAGTTATGCAAATCATAATAGACATTCGGTGTAAAATCACTTTTTTGTAGCGATATAGCACATAATGTTATTAACACATTGTAATTGAAATTTTACATATAGCGGAAGAGAAGGCGGCTTTGTTATTGAGACCGCCAGGCCTAGGTGTTAATTGACTCGTTGGCGATGCTCAATGCAGAGTGAGGCGGGCGAAGTGATGTTCGCCGGTTTTGGCCTCGCTTAGCCTTTCTCCCGCGACTTTTGGTACAAAACCTAGACAACAACGTGTCGTTCTGTTTTATGTCTTGCTAATTGCTAACCGGGTTTATGTTGTTCATGGAAAATACGTTGTTATTAGGGTTTTTAGGCAGCTTAACGGCCGGGCTGCTAACGGCTGTAGGCGCATTACCAGTGCTGCTAGGCAAAGCGCCCAGCCGTGGCTTTCGCGATTTGGCGTTGGGTTTCGCCGCTGGGGTGATGCTGGCGGCGTCTTTCTTTTCGCTGATTATTCCCGCGCTGGATGCCGCTGAAATCTATTATTCTGGTGGCCCCGTGCCCGCCGCGATTGTGTGTACCGCTATTTTGTTGGGCATGGGCGCGATTGCGCTGCTTAACGAGCATCTTCCCCATGAGCATTTTGCCCAGGGGCGCGAAGGGCCAGCGGCTGCATCACTGCGCCGGGTATGGTTGTTTGTATTTGCCATTACCATTCACAACCTGCCAGAAGGCATGGCGGTGGGCGTCGGTTTTGGCGCCAATGGGCTAGAAGGCGGCATGCCGCTGGCGATCGGCATTGGCCTGCAGAACATGCCGGAAGGGCTAGCCGTCGCGGTTGCGTTGATGGGCGAGGGCTACTCGAAGTGGCGCTCCTGGTCGATTGCTGCGCTAACCGGCTTGATCGAACCCATTGGTGGGCTGTTTGGCGCCAGTATTATTAGCGTTTCGCAAATATTGCTGCCATGGGGCTTAGCCTTTGCCGCTGGCGCCATGCTGTATGTGATCAGCCATGAAATCATTCCTGAAACCCACCGATCCGGCCATCAGAAGAAAGCCACCTTTGGTTTGGCGATGGGGCTGGTGATTATGCTATTTCTGGATGTGTGGCTGGGCTAACTTCACGTTAACCGATGACATCCGCGCCACCGTGGGGGCCAGAGTGCTCACACAGGCGATGGTCGCTCAGCACGTCAATAATATGGCACTGGCCAATATTGCCTCCCGCGCACTGATTGATCATGCGCTGCAGCTCATCGCGCACCGCGGTTAGCCGCGCAAGCCGTGCTTCTACTTCGGCTAGGTGATGTTTGGCCAAGGTGTCGACCTCTTCGCAAGGCATGGCGGGATAATCCGCCATTTGTAAAAGCTCCCGTACCGCCTCAACCGAAAAGCCAAAATCCCGCGCATGACGAATAAACGTTAATCGACGGACAGCCGACGCCGTATAGCGGCGCTGGTTGCCTTCGTTGCGCGGTGCTGAAGGCAGTAGACCAATGCGCTCGTAATAGCGCACCGTTTCCGGTTTGCAGCCGGACTCACGTGCCAATTCACCAATGCCAATGTAGCGCTCAGTGGGGGAGAGCGCTGGGGAATGTTCTTTCATTGCTTGAACCTCTAGTCGCTACAGGTATTACGCTGTTCTTAAGATAGTCGAACTGGGAGTTCCATGCGATGAGTCATACGCCCCCTACTAAAACCACGCAAGACAAGACCCCTCAAGCGACGCCCACGCCCACCACCCTGCGTGTACAGGGCATGGATTGTGGCGGCTGCGAGCGTAAAGTCGAAGCGGCGCTAACGCGCTTACATCATGTCGAAGAAGTCTCCGCGAGTTCTGTTACCGGCTCGGTGCGATTGACCGCGCTGCCTGGGAAAACGCTGCCCCATGCCGAGATAGAGTCGACCATCACTGCGCTGGGTTACCAGGTAATTGATGAGTCGGCGAACACGGCTGAAGCGACAACACGTACCCCTTGGTGGAAAACGCCTAAAGGGCGTTTAGTGCTTGTTAGTGGGGTACTGCTGGCGCTTGCTTGGGCGCTTAAATTTGCCTGGCCTAGCCTGGGCACTTGGCCGTTTGTCGTCGCGACGGTGGTTGGCCTTGTGCCGATTGTCCAGCGTGCTGGGCAGGCGTTGAAGATGGGGAACCCCTTCACCATTGAGATGCTGATGAGCATTGCCGCCATTGGGGCGCTGGCGATTAACGCCGCCGCCGAAGCCGCGGTCGTGGTGTTTCTGTTTGCGGTGGGGGAAATGCTGGAAGGCGTTGCCGCCGCCCAGGCGCGGCGCAGTATTTCCGCGCTTTCTAAGCTGACGCCCTCTACCGCGCGATTAATGGAGCAAGGCAATATTCGTGACGTCGCTGCCGCTTCGCTTCAGCCCGGCCAGCGGGTGCAAGTACGCCCAGGCGACCGGTTACCCTGCGATGGGCTCATTATGGCGGGATGCTCCTCAATTGATGAATCGCCAGTCAATGGTGAATCGGTGCCGAGTGAGCGTGGCGAAAGGGAGGGGGTGTTTGCGGGCACCGTCAACCTAGACGGCGTGCTGGAGGTCGAGGTAACTAAAAGTGCAGAAAACAACACGATTGCCCGAGTGATCAAGCTGGTGGAAGAGGCCCAGGCGGCGAAAGCACCGGTGGCGCGTTTTATCGACCGCTTTGCTTTTTACTACATGCCTGCGGTGGTGGCAGTAGCGCTGCTGGTCGCTATTATACCGCCGCTGGTGTCGCCAATGCTGTGGTCGGAATCCATCTACCGCGCCCTGGCGCTGCTGTTGATCGCTTGCCCCTGTGCGCTGGTAATCTCGACTCCCGCGGCCATTGCAGCAGGCTTGTCGGTGGGCGCTCGTCATGGCCTGTTGATGAAAGGCGGCGCGGTGTTAGAGCAGTTAGGCAAGCTGAAACGCGTCGCGCTGGATAAAACCGGTACGCTCACCGCAGGCACGCCCTCGGTGACCGATGTGGAGAGCTTTGAAACTGACGGCAGTGTTGATAAAAACAGTCGGGATGAAGTAGTGCGTCTCTCCGCTGCGCTGGAGCAGGGCTCGAGCCACCCCCTCGCCGTGGCGATTAGTGATTATTTTCACCGGCAGCAGGATGCTCCGCTGCCTACTGTGCAAGGTGCCCATGCGCTAGCAGGGCATGGCGTTGCTGGGCGGGTGGATGGGCGTGAGTTAATGCTGGTAAGTCCGCGCTACTTGCAACGTTTCAACAGGCCCACCAGTGAAGGCGATAAGCGCATTGCCGCGCTGGAAGCGCAGGGCAAAAGCGTGGCCGTCTTGATCGAAGTAGACAGAGAGAACGAGCGCCCGTTAGGTCTGATCGCCCTGCGTGATGAGCCGCGTGAAGATGCTCGCGAAGGACTTCAAGCGCTTGAGCGCCTAGGCGTACAGGCCGTGATGCTCAGTGGAGACAACGCCCGCACCGTGGCCGCCATTGGTGAGCAGTTGGGCATTGAAGCTGAAGGCGAGCTGATGCCCGAAGACAAAGCCCAGCGTGTGCGCCAGTGGCAGGCACAAGGTCTTGGGCCGATAGGTAAAGTGGGCGATGGTATTAACGACGCACCGGCGCTCGCGGCAGCGGAAGTAGGTATTGCGATGGGCAGCGGCACCGATGTGGCGCTAGAAACCGCCGACGCCGCTTTGCTTAAAAACCGCGTAGTGGGCATTGCCGAAATGATTGCGCTCTCCCGGGCCACCATGCGCAATGTTAAAACCAATGTGGCCTTGGCGCTTGGCTTTAAAGCGCTGTTTCTGGTCTCTACCGCGCTGGGGATTACGGGGATGTGGGTCGCTGTAATGGCGGACACCGGGGCAACTGTGCTGGTCACCCTCAATGCGTTGCATTTATTGCGTTACCGCTTTAACGACGTTTAAACCCTCTAGTTAGCCTTGAACGTACTCGACCAACGCCTGGGCAAAGGAATCGGTGCTGCCGGTGCCGCCCATGTCGGGGGTAACCATATCGCGGCGGGTTTCCAGTACGGTGCGAATGCCCTGGCGGATAGCGTCGCCTTTCTCGTTCATGCCCAGGTGATCGAGCATTTGCGCGGCAGCCAGCAGTAGGGCACAGGGGTTAGCAATGTTTTTGCCTTCGATATCTGGCGCGGAGCCGTGCACGGCTTCAAAGATTGCCGCTTTTTCGCCGATATTCGCCCCAGGCGCCAGGCCCAGTCCACCCACTAGACCTGCACATAGGTCAGAGAGAATATCGCCAAACAGGTTGGTAGTGACCACCACATCAAACTGATGCGGGTTCATCACCAGTTGCATGCAGGCGTTATCGACGATCATCTCCTGAAATTCGATCTCGGGGTACTCTTTGGCGATCTCACGCGCCACGTCCAAGAACAGCCCAGAGCTGGTTTTGATGATGTTGGCTTTATGTACCGCGGTGACTTTTTTGCGGCCGTTGTTTTTGGCCAGCTCAAAAGCGTAGCGCACAATACGCTCTGAGCCTTTGCGGGTAACTTTGATTACCGAAATGCCGGTATTGCCGTCGTCGATCATTTCCTGACCGTCGGAAAGGTAGGCGCCTTCGGTGTTTTCGCGCACGGTGATCATGTCGATATCGTCGTAGCGCGAGCGGGTGCCGGGGAAGCTAATCGCCGGACGCACGTTGGCGTAAAGATCAAAGTGGCGGCGTAGCTGTACGTTGATTGAGGAGAAGCCCTTACCAATCGGCGTGGTCAGCGGGCCTTTTAGGGCAATGCCGTATTTTTCGATGGCATCCAGCGATTCCTGGGGAATCAGCGTGCCGTGCTTTTCAAGCGCGCCCAGGCCGGCGTCAATATGTTGGTAATTCAAGCCGCAATCTAACGCGTCGAGTACTCGTAGCGTGGCCTGCATAATTTCGGGGCCGATACCGTCGCCTTTGATGACTGCAATAGATTGGCTCATGTGCTGCTCCTCTTTAATCGGCAGGCTTATTCGGCATGCTTATGGGGCAAGGAATGGCGTGCCGCTTCAACGTGAAAAGTTGGGATTAAATGTCTCTTTTAGCGGTGCAATGGTACGCCAAATTGAACCTAGAGGGCACCCTGCAAAGGGTGTAGGGCGGGTGCAGTCAACAATAATTGCTGCTAGAATGCGGCGGCTTATTACAACGCGATTAAATATAGCGTTCTTCTGACAGCAAGGCATAACGGCAATGACCTTTTCAAATTCAACACAAGCATTACCCACTTCAGGGCTGATGACTCCGCCCTAGGTTTCCCCCTCCCCAAGCGATACGTCTAGACACGTTAATTGCGTTGTCATGGCGTTACGGCATGCTATTGCCATTCTTCCGCCGATTGGCGGGCCGAACCTTAGATTGCTCCAGCACTGGCTCATTAGTCTGATACCGCGCGTCTTGCGTGCGCCACTGTGTCGCGTCGAGGGTTTGTACTATTTTAACCTCCAGCCATGGACTCCCTGAATGTCTCTCTATAGTAAGCAAGAGTGGTTTTCCAATATTAAAGGCGACACGCTCTCGGGAATCGTGGTCGCCCTTGCGCTGATTCCCGAGGCGATTGCCTTTTCAATCATCGCAGGCGTTGACCCCAAAGTTGGTCTTTATGCCTCCTTCTGTATCGCGGTGATTATTGCCTTCACCGGTGGTCGTCCCGGCATGATTTCAGCGGCAACCGGCGCTATGGCGTTACTGATGGTGACGCTGGTGCGCGAACATGGGCTTGAATATCTACTGGCGGCAACGCTGCTTACCGGTGTACTGCAGATTATAGCCGGTTACCTGAAACTCGCGGATTTGATGCGCTTCGTGTCGCGCTCAGTGGTTACCGGGTTTGTGAATGCGCTGGCGATTTTGATCTTCATGGCACAATTGCCGGAATTGACCGACGTGACCTGGCATGTTTATGCCATGACGTTGGCGGGCTTGGGCATTATCTATCTGTTTCCCTATTTACCCGTCATCGGTAAATCGATTCCTTCACCGTTGGTCTGCATTGTGGTGCTAACCGCGGTCTATATGATTAGTGGGATGGATATCCGCAGTGTCGGTGATATGGGTGAACTGCCCGATACGCTGCCTGTTTTTCTGTGGCCCAGCGTGCCGCTGAATCTGGAAACACTATGGATTATTTTACCTTACGCGTTGATGCTGACTGTGGTGGGCCTGCTTGAGTCGATGATGACCGCCACCATTGTGGATGACCTGACCGATACACCGAGTAATAAAAATCGCGAGTGTAAAGGGCAGGGGATTGCCAATATAGGTGCCGGGCTGATGGGCGGCATGGCTGGCTGTGCCATGATCGGTCAATCAGTTATTAATATTAAGTCCGGTGGCCGGACGCGATTATCGACGCTGATTGCTGGCGTGGTGCTCTTAATGATGGTGGTCTTCCTGTCAGATTGGGTGTCGCAGATACCCATGGCGGCGCTGGTGGCGGTAATGATCATGGTATCAATCGGCACCTTTAGCTGGGAATCGATCCGGGACCTGAAAAAACACCCCCTAAGCACCAATATCGTCATGTTGGCTACTGTGGCGGTCACGGTTAGCACACACAACTTGGCTATCGGCGTATTTGTCGGTGTGCTGTTGGCGGCGCTGTTCTTTGCTAACAAAGTGGGCAACATTCTCTACATCGGTTCAAAAGAGATCGAAGCGGGCAAAGAGCGTGAATATCAAATAGTCGGCCAAGTGTTCTTCGCCTCTTCTGAGCGTTTCACGGCCGCTTTCGATCTCAAGGAAAGTATCGAGAAAGTGACGATTGATCTTTCCCGTGCACACTTTTGGGATGTGACTGCCGTACAAGCGCTGGACCGGATCGTGATTAAATTTCGCCGTGAGGGTACTGAAGTAGAGCTTGTTGGTTTGAGCGAGGCCAGCGCGACGGTAGTGGATCGCTATGCGGTTCATAACGACCCCGAAGCGGTTGAAAAATTGATGGGCGGCCACTAACCAACGCAAGGAGCGCAACATGACAGATCAAGTATTAGCCGCTATTGACGGCTCCCAGTTTTCAGAAGGCGTCTGCGATTACGCCGCCTGGGCAAGCTTGGCCATGGATGCACCGTTAACCTTTGTGCATGTGGTCGACAATCATTCAGGCGTACCCGAAGAGCAGAACCTTTCCGGCAACCTGCGTTTCGGCGCCCGCGAACGGCTGATGAAAGAGCTTTCCGAACTTGATGAGCAGCGCGCGAAGGTGAATCGCGAGCAAGGCAAGTTGATGTTGGAAGCCGCCAAAGAGCGCGCAATAGAAGATGGGGTCAGCGACCCCGCCACGCGCCAGCGCAATGGCACCCTGGTGGAAAGCCTGTTAGAGCTTGAGAAAGACATACGTTTGCTGGTAGTGGGCAAGCGCGGTGAAACCGCCCACCAAGCCAGTGGGCATCTGGGTTCTAACCTTGAGCGGGTGGTGCGTGAACTGCACCGCCCGATCCTGATGGTGCCGAAAACCTTCAAGCGGCCTGAAAAGATATTGATAGCCTTTGACGGCAGCAAAACCGCCCGAAAAGGCGTCGAGATGCTGGCCCGTTCGCCGCTGTTTGCAGGCACCGAGTGCCATGTGCTGATCGTGGGTGCAGAAACGGCTGAACGCCGCTCCGAGCTTGAGTGGGCGTTAAGCACGTTGCGTGAAGCTGGCCACCAGGCCGAAGGCGCTATTCGTGCTGGCGAGGTAGATGAAGCCCTGCAAGCCTACGAAAAAGAGCACAGCATTGACCTGCTGGTGATGGGCGCCTACGGGCACTCGCGTATTCGCCACTTGCTGGTAGGTAGCACAACCACGGCCATGCTACGTGGTAGCCGCATACCGGTACTGATTTTGCGCTAAGGCTCACTAAACAGCAGCGCATCACCGTTTAGCTCGCATTGCGACTTCTTCTCTGCAGCCGGCCCTCGTAATTTGAGTGGCCGGTTTTTTTGTATTTAATTAGCGTTAAGGTGGCTTATTTAACAATGCTAATGTTGCAATGCGGTTCTATGCTGATAGTCAGGTTGTTATCTATTCACACACTGGAATAGTGCGAGGAGCCTGCCTTGAATATGCCTACCTTAGAGAGAACAGTCCCTGTTGGCTTCGATGAAGCCTCTCCTTCCCATCGTTTTGTCGCCGAGTTGCTGGCCCAAGCCGATATTCAGTTGGATGGCCGACGATCCTGGGACATACAGCTAAAAGCACCCGGTGTTATCGATAGCGCCCTTTCGCGAGGTAACCTCGGGCTTGGCGAAAGCTATATGAAAGGGGATTGGGACGCTGCGCAACTAGACGAGCTGTTTTACCGCTTAATGCGTGCTCAGCTTGGGCAGCGTATCAAGCCTACCCAACTAGTGTATTACTCGTTACGTTCGCGCCTGCTGAATCGCCAAACCGTTAAGCGCGCATGGGAAGTGGGCGAAAAGCATTACGATCTGGGTAATGACTTCTATGCTGCCATGCTTGATCAACGCATGACGTATACCTGCGGTTACTGGAAACATGCTCAAACGTTGGATGAAGCCCAGGAAGCCAAGCTAGATCTCATTTGTCGAAAACTTCAATTGAAACCAGGTATGCGCGTGCTGGATATCGGCTGCGGTTGGGGAAGCTTTATGGCCTACGCTGCCGAGCATTACGGCGTTGAATGCGTGGGCCTTACGATCTCTAAGGAGCAAGCCGAGTTCGGGCAGCGGCTGATCAAAAAAGGCCTGCCGGTTGAGTTTCGCTTGCAGGATTACCGTAATGAGCACGAGCAGTTTGACCGCATTGTCAGCATCGGCATGTTTGAGCACGTGGGGCATAAAAACTATCGTGAATTTATGAGTGTCGCCAACCGTTGCTTAAAAGATGATGGGCTGTTTTTGCTGCATACCATTGGCAAAAATCTAAGTAATACGGTCACCGACCCCTGGATTGATAAGTACATTTTCCCCAATGGGGAGCTGCCCACCATGGGGCAAGTCACGGACGCTGCTGAAGCGCTTTTCGTGGTAGAGGATGTACATAACTTTGGGGCTGATTACGACCGTACGCTGATGGCTTGGCATCAAAACTTTGAGGCTCACTGGCCGACGTTTAAAGACCAGTATGGCGAGGGGTTTTATCGCATGTGGCGCTACTATTTATTAAGCTGCGCTGGTGCTTTCCGCGCTCGGGAAATCCATCTCTGGCAGTTGGTGATGAGCAAGCAGGGGGTGTTGGGGGGCTATCACCGCATCAGTTAATGTATTTTCTCTGGCAATAGCTTGCTAGGCACCCAGCGTAAGAATGCCACCATGCCAAAGAGTTCGATGAGTGATTGAAACACAATCACGACTACCGCGGCCTGCCAAGCGCTGGGTAGCGTCAGGGCGATAGGCAGCATTACAAAGGAGTTACGCGTGCCAAAGCTAAAGGCCAGGGTTCGGGCGCTAGCGGTGGGCAATGCAAACAGCTTGCCTAGCCCTTTGCCCAGCAGTGCCGCGAAGAGTAAAAAACCGATAAAGATAAAGACGACCTGAGCCAACACCTCGCTAAGCTCGATCACAGTGTGAACCTGCGAAGCGGCAATCATAAACACCACCAGCGCCAATAGCGGCACGGGCAGCAGCCCCAGGCAGGCAACGCTGCGTTTAATGCTGCGGCGGCCTTGGGCTAGGTATTCAGTCAGCCAAGCGAGCACTAACGGCGTAATAATAAGGCCGGTAAAGGCACTCAGTAGCTCTTTAGAAAGCGTTAACTGAAACCATTCACTGCCTAAAAACAGCCAAAGATAAATCGGTAGCGCAACCATCTGCACCAGCAGCAGTAGCGGGGTGGCAGCCATCGCCCGGGCGGCATCGCCTTTGCCTAAATGCGTAAAGGTGATAAACCAATCGGTGCAGGGTACTAGCAGTACCAGCAGAACGCCTGCCAGCACTGCGGAAGAAAGCGGTAGCCACAAAACGAAAAGCGCTAAAAAAGCGGGAATGGCGATAAAGTTGCCGGTTAGTAACGCCGCCATAAAGCGCTTGTCAGTGAAGCTGCGGGCAATGTTCAGTAAGGGGATTTGAGTAAAGGTGGCATACAGTAGTATGCCTAATAGAGGCCATACTAACGGCGCTAGGCGCTGAGCAAATCCCGGCGCCCCGATGCCTAGTGCTAAACCCAAGCCAATGAATACCAGATAGAGCCAAGACTGATACTGTTCCATCTGATCGCGCATACTGGATCGTCCTTTGGCTGACGGTTTTGCTAGGGTTTGTACGAAAAGTCGGCGAGCGATGGCTAGACAAGGCAAAAATCAACGAAAAAGCGGAGTTTACAGGGTGTAAATGAGCATTTTGATCGGACTCGCGCACGAGATGATTTTTAACGCCGTATAGACGAGCGCAGGCAGTTTTCGTACAAAGCCTAACGAGAAAGCGCCATGCGTTCACCCACAACGGCGGCACCCAGCCAAAGCGGCAGGCTGACCACTATATAAACCAGCGCCATAGCTGGTTTGCCCACCTGCACCAGATACAGCGTCTCTAAGCTAAACAGCGAAAAGGTGGTAAAGCCCCCGCAAAACCCGGCGACCAGTAACGGTTGCAAACGCGCGAGTGGGCTGTGGGGTGAGCGCGAGAAGGTGGCAGCCAACCAGCCGATTAAACAAGAACCCAGCACGTTGACGATAAGTGTTCCCCACGGGAAATAACCCCCTAATGCCGCCTGCGATAACAGCGAAACGCCGTAACGTAGCACGCTGCCGACGCCGCTGCCGATGCCCACCGCAAGGTACGCTCTCCAGGCACTCATAAGTTCGCTCCTGACAGAGAAGCGCCTGATAACAACCAGCCAAAGGTGACCATGGCTAAGCCAAACAGCAGCGTGGCCCCTACATTCACGCTGGCGCGCAGTTGCTGGCCGCCTTGCCATAGCTCGATGGTCTGCAAGCTAAAAGAAGAAACGGTGGTGTAGCCACCCAGTAAACCGGCGACAGTGAACAGCCATAAAGGTGAGGGGGCGTTGGCGATACCTAGGCTGCCGAGTAGCCAGCCCGCTAGAAACGCGCCGCTGGCATTAACCGCCAGGGTTCCCCAGGGAAAGGCCTTACCGAGATAGCGGGCCAGTAGATTGGAAACCGCAAACCGCCCCATGCCACCCAGCGCGCCGCCGAGTGCGACTAACAGTACGCTTGTTAAGCCATCACTCATGCTTCCCCCTTAGGCGCTCAATAAATAGGCCGCCCAGTTTAGCATGTGCGTTTTATAGCGTCCGAAGCACGCAAGAGCGTTTTAGGGTGTCGCACGTCAATCAGTTGGTGTAGAAAAGGTCGAGAATATAACAACAATGTTGATGCCCCCGCTCAAGGAGAAGTACTCCATGTCAGATCGCGTGTTGGCCGCTATCGATAGTTCTCAGTTTTCAGAAGGTGTGTGTGATTATGCGGCCTGGGCCGCTAAAGCGCTGAATGCGCCGCTTAGTTTTATCCACACCGTCGATAATCATCACGCCCAGGTAACCGAGCCGGATTTAACCGGTAACCTAGGATTAGGTACCCGAGAGCACCTGCTGGAAAAACTCTCGGGTATAGAAGAGCAGCATGCCAAAGTCTCCCGTGAACGCGGGCGACTACTGTTAGACGCCGCCAAAGAGCGTGCGATAAGCGCGGGCGTTGCCGAGCCGCAGTGCTTGCAGCGCAACGGTACGCTGGTGGAAACGTTAGTCGAGAACGAAAAAGAGGTGCGCTTGCTGGTAGTCGGCAAGCGGGGCGAAACGGCGCACCAAGCCAGCGGCCATTTAGGCTCCAACCTTGAGCGTGTGGTGCGGGAAATGCACCCGCCGATTCTTATGGTGCCGAAACAGTTTACCCAGCCGCATAACGTGAGCTTGAGTCAGGCTACATCGCCAGTTGAGGTTTAGGTGGCAGCGGCGGTTACAGCGTCAGCTCTGCTTCCTTGGAAGATGATCCCTTTGCCACTGTTTGAGCGGCGAAATTGATACCCGCGATGATCGCCTTGAGCGATGCACTTACTGTATCGCTGTCCTCGGCTACCGCGCAGAGCCGCTGACCATCGATATTAAGCTGCACAAAGGCAATGGCATTGGCCTCGCTGCTGGCACCGAGAGAGTGCTCGCTGTAATCGATAATGCCTACGCTGCTGCCGGAGTGACGTTGCCACGCATCGGTAAACGCGGACATCGCGCCGTTGCCCTTGCCTGAAAGGCGTAGCGTTTCGCTACCTTGTTGCAGCGTGACTTCAATGCCTTCCTGCTGACCCTTGGAAAGCCGGTAGTCGACTAGCGAGAGCGGTGCTTCCTGGGTGAAGTGATCAAACATCACCTGGCGAATCATTTCGCTGGAGAGTTCGCTGGCGCGTTTTTCGCTCTCTTGCTGCACGTAAGGCGCCAAGGCCAGCATCATCCAACGCGGCAGGTTAATGCCGTAATCGCGTTCCAGCAGGAAGGCCATGCCCCCCTTACCGGACTGGCTGTTGACGCGAATGACGGCCTGATAGTCGCGACCGATGTCATGGGGATCAATGGGCAAATAGGCCACTTGCCACGGCTCGTCGGGCTTCTGGTGCTTGAGTGATTTACGGATCGCATCTTGGTGACTGCCTGAGAAAGCGGTGTAGACCATCTCGCCCACCCAGGGGTGGCGTGGGTGAATCGCAATCCCGGTGCACTCGTTGACGACCTGAATGATTTCATCAGGATTGGAAAGATCCAGCTCAGGATCAATGCCTTGGCTATAAAGGTTCATCGCCAGGGTGACGATATCCATATTACCGGTACGCTCGCCATTGCCCAGCAGGGTGCCTTCTACCCGCTCGGCACCGGCCAGCAGGGCAAGCTCGGCGGAGGCGACAGCGCCACCGCGGTCGTTGTGGGTATGCACCGAGATGATCACACTGTCGCGGCGGCTGATGTGCTGGCAGAAGTACTCAATCTGGTCGGCGTGATGGTGCGGCCCAGCCACTTCCACCGTGGTCGGCAGGTTGAGAATGCATTTGTTGTCCGGCGTTGGCTGCCAAACATCCAAGACTGCTTCGCAGACCTCCAGGGAAAAATCGATTTCGGTGCTGGAAAAGCTTTCCGGTGAGTACTGAAAGCGCCAGTCAATGTCCGGGTAACGGTCGGCGTAGGTCTTAACCCAGGTGGCGCCCTGTACCGCGATATCCACAATACCGGCGCGATCCATCTCAAAGACACGTTCGCGCTGAACCGTTGAGGTGGAGTTGTAGAGGTGAACAATGGCGCGTTTGGCGCCTACCAGCGAGGCAAAGGTCTTTTCGATCAGGTGTTCGCGACACTGCACCAGCACCGCAATGGTGACGTCATCGGGAATTTGATCCTCTTCGATCAGCCAGCGCACGAAGTCGTAGTCCGGTTGGCTGGCCGAAGGAAAGCCCACCATGACTTCTTTGATACCTACTTTAACGATCTGATGCCAGAAGCGCTGTTTCTGCTCAACGGTCATCGGCTCAAGTAACGCCTGGTTACCGTCGCGTAGGTCTTCGCTCACCCAGATCGGGGCGTGATCAAGGTCACGATCCGGCCATTGGCGATTGAAGGCAGGCACACGGGGCGCAGGGCGATATTTGCGATGATCAAAAGCAGACATGGTGGTTTCCTAATCGTAGCTGGGTGATTGAGTCGGCTGCTTGTGGCGACCGTGCTAACGTGTTCACTGCTTTTGGCAGCTTCCTTAGTGTAAAAGGTTTGCCGCGCTAGGTTCTTGCGAAGATAGGGTTAACAAGAACATAATTGGCATAATATATCGTTTTGATTAACTATTTTGGTAGGAGCTGCCTGTTATGTCCGTGTCGCCATTGGTGTTGGATCGTTTCGATCGTCATATCTTGGATATAGTGCAGCAGGAGGGGCGTATCAGTAATCAGGAGTTGGCCGACCGCATTGGGCTTTCACCTTCGCCGTGTTTGCGCCGGGTGAGGGCACTGGAAGAGCATGGCTTAATCCTGCATTACCGTGCCGAGGTAGATTCCCGCCAGCTGGGTTATCAACTGATGGCGCTTTTGCATATTTCCATGGATCAGCACACGCCGGAGCGCTTCGATAATTTTGAGCGCCATATTCGCGAGATACCCAACGTCATTGAGTGTTTGATTATTACCGGTCAGGCGGCGGATTTTCAGCTCAAGATTCTGGTGCGCGATATGGATGACTATCAGCACCTGCTCCTGCACGTGATCAACCGGATTGAAGGCGTGACGGGGGCGCACACCAGCTTTGTCCTGCGGCGGGTCTTTGAACATCGCCCGGTGCCTACCGATCGGCTTTGATAGCCTTAATGCTTTTGGCATGGTCAAAGGTAAGCTAAGCGGTTTAGACTGCTTTTTTTCTACTTATTGGGAGTTTGCACTATGACGATTCAGCGCCACGATACGAAAGCCCGCATGAGCCGTGCGGTGATTCACCAAGGGGTTGCCTATTTGTGTGGTCAAGTGGCTGGCCCTGAGGCCCGTAATGGCGATATTACCGCGCAAACCGAAAGCATGCTGGCGCGGGTAGATGCGCTACTGAAAGAGATTGGTTCAAGCCGTGAACAGTTGCTTAGCGCGACGGTTTACCTAAAAGACGGCAGCGACGTTGCTGCCATGAACGAAGTATGGGACGCCTGGGTACCGGTAGGCTACGCCCCGGCGCGCACCTGCGTGTGCGCACCGCTGCCAGCTGATGAGCTGAAAGTGGAAATTACCGTCACCACCGCCGTCAGTGAGTAAACACCCACTACTCACTTGCCGGGCTTTTCCACCGGAAAGCGGGTGTCGCGCAGGCTGTCTTTGATTTTCTTGAGGTGGGGTAAGAAGTCTTCACCACGCCTCAGGGTCACTCCGGTGGCCAGCGCATCAATCAGCGTTAATTGGATTACCCGCGAGGTCATCGGCATGTAGTGGTCGGTGTCTTCGGGCGTGGCCACTTCAAGCGTGGCAGTACACTCATGCGCTAACGGTGAATTGGGCGCGGTGATGCCCAGAACCACGGCGCCGGCATCCCTCGCCAAGCGGGCAATATCCACTAGTTCCCGGGTGCGGCCGGTGTAGGAGATAATCACTACCACATCACCGGTATGGCAGGCGGCGGCGACCATGCGTTGCATCAGCACGTCTATGTAGGCCATCACCGGCAGGTTGAAGCGGAAGAACTTGTGTTGGGCATCCTGGGCCACTGCGCCAGAAGCGCCCAAACCAAAAATGTGGATCTGTTTTGCCTGGGTGAGGTAGTCGACCATGCGCTCGATGGCGGCCATGTCGATTTCACGCTGTGCTTCGTCTAGTGCGGCTATGGTGGCGCCAAAAATTTTTTGGGTGTACTGGGTGGCGGTGTCGCCGGGCTCCACGGCTCGGGTGACATAGGGCGTGCCTCCGGCCAAACTCTGAGCGAGTTTGATTTTGAAATCAGGGTAGCCTTTGGCGCCAAAGTTGCGGCAAAAACGGTTTACCGTGGGCTCACTAACGCTTGCCGCCTGCGCTAGGCTGGCAATGCTAAGGCTGGTAGCGACCGTCGGGTCCTCAAGAATTACATTGGCGACTTTACGCTCCGAGCGGTTGAGTTCTTCTAAACGTTCGCGTAAGCGGTCAAGTAAGTCATGAGCCATTAACGGCCTCCCTAGGAGAAGTAGAAAGAAGCGGCTGCCATTCGCTGCACCAGGTCACAAAGGCCTCGGCAGGCAGCGGGCGAGCATAAAAGTAACCTTGTGCAGCCTCACAGCCAATTGAGCTTAAATACGCCGCTTGGGCGGAGTTTTCGATGCCTTCTGCCACCACATCGCAGCCTACACTATGCGCAAGCTGGGTAATCGTTTGCGCCAGTTGGCGATCAATGGCGCTGGTTTCCAGATCCATCACAAAGGCACGATCGATTTTGAGTGTCGAAAAGGGCAGCGTTTTAATATACGCCAGCGACGACTGGCCTGTACCAAAATCATCAATAGCGACAGCGATATTCATTTTGGCCAGCTGCGCGAGCTGTTGGCGAGCGTGATCCATATCGCTCATCAGCCCGGATTCTGTCACTTCCAGAGCAAAAAAGCGCTGGGGAATCTGCTGCTCTTCAAGCCGCGCCAGTAGCTGTTGGGCAAAGTCTTTACGCGTTAGCTGGCGTGCGGCCACGTTGACGGCAATATGGAAGTCATCATTGAGCAGCCCTTGCGCCCGCCAAAGGTTGATGTAGCGCATCGCCTCATTGAGCACCCAGTCACCGATGGCAAGAATATCACCGCTGGCTTCTGCCAGTGGAATAAACTCGCCTGGGGAGATAAGACCGAGCTCTGGATGGTGCCAGCGCAGGAGTGCTTCTGCGCCTATAATTTTGTGATCGGCCAGCGATAGTTTGGGCTGGAAAGCGAGCGACATTTCACCTCGTTCGGTGGCGCCGCGTATCGCCTGCTGAATATGTAGCTGATGGCGCTGCTTCTCCTCAATCGCTGGCGTATAGCATTGGATGCGTAGCGACCCTTGGGGCGGCAACGCTAAGGCGGCCATATGCACCAGGCGTTCAGTCTCAAAATGGCCCGTTTCACCGCTAATCCCGATACGTGCGCTAAGGGGAAGCAGCAGCTCATCCAATGCCTGATCTTGCTCAAAGCAGCCCAGTAGCTGTTCAGCCAGTTGCGTCAGCTTGGCTGAATCTGCCGTTGGTGTGATAACCAGGAGTTCGCTGCCACCCCACAAGCCGAGCAGGCAATCAGCGCTAAGCTGTTGTCGCAGCTGCTGGCTAATGTGACGCAGCAATTGGTCGGCGACCTGGTAGCCGTGCAGGCGCACCACATCATCTAATTTATCAAGCGCAATAAACAATACCCCTGTGCCGGAGGCTTGAAGGGCTGCCGCTTGCAATGCCTGGTTTAATCCGCGGCGATTGGGTAATTGGGTAATTGAGTCAGTGCGCGACTGGCTATCAAGCTCTTGGGTGCGTTTAGCGACCGTCAGTTCTAACGTATCGGCCTGCTTGTCGCGTATTTGATAGCGGTGCTCAATGTTCAACGTATTGCGTATACGCTGGAGGACTTCATCCTGCTTAAAGGGTTTGGTGATAAAATCACGAACGCCCAAAGCGAGAGCACGTTGACGGGTGGCGTCGTCGATTTGTGCGGTGAGCACAATGATCGGAGGCATCTGCTCTTTAAAGTGGGCACTCAATTGCTCGATAACCGCGTAGCCATCTAAATGGGGCATACGGATATCCAGCAGTAGCAGGTCAGGCATCTGCAACTGACAGTGGCCAAGCACTTCCCGTGAATCATTGATACCGTGAACATTCTCGAAGCCATACTCGTCAAGTAGGTCGAGCAATAATTCGATATTAACCGTATTGTCATCAATAACTAGCAGGTGTTTTTCGGTAAGGCTCATGGCACCTTCCTTAACACAGTCGGTAAAAACTGGTGAAGCGTACGGCTTAGCTTCTCGATATCGATGGGTTTCGTCAGGTAATCAGCAAAACCGGCGGCTAAACCATAGCGAAGATCGCGATCCATCGCATTGGCCGACAGGGCAATCACATTAATATGCTGGAGTGCGGGGGTGTTCTGTATCTCCGCTAACGCTTGATAGCCATTCATACCGGGTAAATGAATATCCATTAACACTAAATCAGGCGGCGAGTGTCGCATGATTTCAAGCCCTAGTTCTGCACTGGACACCGTCTGAAGCTCAATATTGGGATAGTCTTCTATAATGTCATCCATCAACCGTTGGTTAGTTGGATTGTCCTCAATATAAAGCAGCTGGAAGATGTGCTCAGTCTCGTTGGCGGTCTCTGAGATTTCGCTAGGCAGCATGTTTTCTTGCGGTAGGCTCTGTTCGTTGATAGGTAACGTAAACCAGAAGCTGGATCCTTCTCCTGGTGCACTTTCCACACCGATTCGCCCTTGCATCCGCCCAATGAGTTCGCGGGTGATGGCTAAGCCGATACCCGTACCTTCCGTTGTGCTCTGCTCGGCATCAAGGCGATTAAACGGTTCAAATAGCTCATGTTGGCGCTCGGCAGCAATCCCTTTTCCCGAATCGGTAACGCTAATACATAGCTCATCGCTCTCTTGCGTTACTGCGATTTCGATAGTCCCGTAATGACTATTATATTTAATCGCATTGGAGAGCAGGTTAAGCAGCACTTGTTTGGTGCGGGTGTAGTCTGCGCTGACTTGCCAGTGGGGAGGGTGGGGTGTGCGAAGTAACGTAATACCCGCCGCTTCAATATTGGCCTCAAGCGTACTGCAAGCATCATCAATCACGTTGGCCACTACGATTGCCTCAATGGATAGCGACAGATGACCGGCTTCTATTTTGGCGAGATCGAGTACCTCATTGATTAAACTCAGTAAATGAAGCCCGCTTTTCTCAATTTGTATTACTTGCCGCTGCTGTTTTTCAGTGAGTGGGTCGCGCCGCCCTTTGGCGAGTAACTGAGAAAATCCAATGATGGCATTGAGCGGTGTGCGCAATTCATGGCTCATTGATGAGAGAAATTCACTTTTCGCCTGATTGGCTATTTCTGCTTGATCTCTGGCGTTAGCCAAATCTTTGGTTACCTTTTCGCGCTCAGCCATTTGGCTGTAAAGGTTGATCAGCAGAGCGCAGGTATCGGTAAACGGCTGAAGCCAATCCAGCAGTGCCTGGTTGAGCGGCTGTTTGCTGTTGGCGATGGCAAACATACCGATCAGCCGCTCGCCGCTGAATATCGGCACACCGAGGTAATTATGCAGCGGTGGGTGGCCCGGGGGGAAACCGCCGCGTTTGGTGTGACTATAAACGTCATTGGTCATGATCACTTCGCCAAACGCAAACACGCGGCCAAGTAGCGATTTTGGGTTGGTAAGCGTCATATCGCCGCTACGCAGTCGTTCCATCAGGTGGCGAGACTCTTCACTCCAGGACAGGTCGGTAATCGCATGGATTTTAAGCGCATTGGTGGTCGTGGTGGGCATTACTTCACCGATCAGCGCGTAGTCACTGTCGGTAAGGTCGCGAAGCGCCTCCATTAAGAAGGTCCATAGGCGTTTTCCCGACATTAATGCTTGATAGTCGGTAACGCCCTGGTGGAGCACTTTGAGCAAGTTCTGCTCTTTACGTATTCTGCGGTTGGCGTTGTAAACATCGGTTAAATCGGTGAGTACGCCTAAAAACTCGACCACTTTTCCGTGATCATCGTGGATGGCATTAATCGCGAGATGAACCGGTATGTAATGCCCCTCTTTATGTAATGCCTCGACTTCACGGCCACGCCCAATGACTTTGGGCTCGTGACCAGCAATATAGCGGGCGATAAACGAATCGTGCTGTGAGCTAATGTCTGGGGGCGTGAGTACAGCGACATTTTTTCCGAGTAGCTCGCTCTCTTCATAACCGAGAAGGTTCAGGGCGAAGGGGTTGATACCAATAATCAGGCCCGCGTGATCAATACGTATCTTGGCGGTGGCGCTTTTGTTGAACAGCGCCTCAAAACGGCGCGCGGTATGGGTAAGGTCCACCTGCAACTTATGCTGGTGTAATAGCTCTTCTACTTGACCGGCCAAGCTACCGAGTAACATTAAGTCACGTTCGCTGAAGTCGCGAGGCTGGCGATCAATGATGCACAGTGTGCCTACCGGCATGCCATTTAATGGCCGTAGTGGGTAACCTGCGTAAAAGCGGATATGTGGCAGGTCGCCGACCAGTGGGTTATCTCTAAAGCGCTCGTCGTGAAGCGTATCTTCGATCACCAGTGGCGCATCAAGTGCAATGGCATGGGCGCAGAAAGAGACTTCCCGGCTGGTTTCACAGGTATCAAGTCCCTGATGCGATTTAAACCATTGGCGCTCTTGATCGACTAATGAAACCAGCGCAATAGGCACATCGAACAAGTCACGGGCCAATTGCGTCATCCGCTCAAAAGCCGTGTCGAGAGGGGTATCGAGTACCTGTAAAGCATGCAAAGCCGCCAAACGCTGTGTTTCATTATCAGGTGTTTCTGTGGCTTGCATGACTATTCCAAAGCTGAGAATTAATAAAACATACCATAAGGGTTTTATGCCAATGTATAACTAAATATCGGACATTAACCCGTAAGCTTTAACCAAGCCCAATCAGTTTCATTAACCAACGCCGGTAAGGCGGATAAAGCATGTGGCTAGGTGTGCGTTTTGATTGATAAAAAACACTACGTAAATGACTAAATCGCTCAAAGCCGTGGCGGCCGTGATAGGCGCCCATGCCACTTTCTCCTACACCACCAAAAGGTAAAGATGGCACTGCGTGATGCAGCAGCGTCGTATTAAACACCAGTGCCCCAGAACGAGTGGTTTCCAGCAACTGTTGCTGTAAACCTTTATCGTGAGTAAATGCGTAAAGGGCTAATGGGTGGGGGCGGGCATTCACAACGTTCATAGCTGCCGATATATCACTGACGCCAATCACCGGTAGGCAGCGGTTAAACGTTTCTTCACGCATCACCTGAAGGCCTTGATGGGGATCGATAATCAGTGCAGGCGCATGCGGGCCGTGGTCAATAATTCTACAGCCATGATCGTGGGCTTCTTGGAGCATGGCCTCTTGCCGCTGTTCATGAGCTGCATCAATGGCAGACGTGGCTGCATGATCGTCGGGCCGCTGCTGTTGAATGGCGTGGCTTAACGCCTTAACCAAGCCGCTAATATGGCGGCTCTCTACCAGCACATAGTCAGGAGCAATACAGGTTTGCCCGCCGTTCATGCCTTTGCCGAAAATAATCGCTGCGGCCGCTTGATCCAGGTCGGCATCGCCCGCCACGATAGCAGGCGATTTACCGCCCAGCTCTAGCGTGATTGGAGTTAAATTCGCCGCCGCCGCTTGGGCGACTTGCCGTCCCACCGCGGTAGAGCCAGTGAATATTAAGTGATCAAACGGTAAGCCGCTAAAGCGACGCGCGACCTCCTCATCGCCCTCCACCACGTTGAACTCTTCAGGGGTGAAGTATTGCGGCACTAATCGCTTCAATAGAGCGCTGGTAGCGGGGGAGTGCTTGCTAGGTTTGAGTAACACCCTATTACCGGCTGCAAAGGCGTCAACCACCGGCATTAACGACAAACACCATGGGTAGTTCCAGGGCGATATCACGCCGACAACGCCCAGTGGCTGAGGCGCAATGCGAGCCCGTGCCGGCAGTAGCCGCCAGGGCATGCTGACCGCCCAAGGGCGCATCCAGCGCCATAGATTGAGTCTTGCGTGACGAATGGCGTCTAGTACCGCGCTGATCTCGGCTATGCGTATTTCTACGTCGCTGCGCTGACCAAAATCAGTTTGAATCGCACGGATAATCTCTAGCTGGTGATGCTTGGTCATGCGCGCAAGGCGGGCCAGTCGTTCACGTCGCACCGTTAGCGTCGGGTAGGGCATTTGATCGGCAGCATGACGCTGCGTTTGGAAGTCACCCGTTAGGTCGCGCTTCATGGCCTCTCCTTGTACGCCGCTATCGGCGCGAGTGATAAGCGTGGGTATCAATGTCGGTATAGTTGGTCGGTAGAGATGGTCGCTATAAACGGCTGACGACAATGATTAATGTAAACGGTTAATGCAGTCAGTTAGTGTAAAGTGGTGCTGGCAACTTATATTGCGTTAGCCCCACACTCCCTGGAAGGTGCTATGCCGTTAGATCCACTGTCGCTCACTATTCTACCCACCATTGGGGCCGTCACGGCAAGCCAGTGGGATGCACTCGTCGATAATGATCAGCCCTTTTTACGCCATGCTTTTTTACACGCACTTGAAGCCAGCGGCTCGGTCAGCGTGGCTACCGGCTGGGAGCCTTGTCATCTGAGTGTATGGCAAGGCGAGCAGCTAGTCGCGGCGATGCCCATGTACCGCAAGCATCACTCCTACGGTGAGTATGTGTTTGATTGGGGCTGGGCGGAAGCGTTAGAACACGCCGGTGGTCGTTATTATCCTAAAGCGCTTAGCGCGGTGCCGTTCACACCGGTACCCGGCGTGCGCACGCTGATCGCTGAGCACGCTGATGCCACGGCAGTGCGAGCGTTTCTTGCCGAGGCATGGCGTGAACAGTGCACAAGCCAAGCCCTTTCAAGCTGGCATTTGCTGTTTGCCAATGAAGCGGATGTTACCGCTTGGCAGGCACAGTGCCCAGAGCTTATCACCCGTGAAGGCGTCCAGTTTCAGTGGCGTGATCGTGGCTTTGGCGACTTTGATGGCTTCTTGGCCAGCCTGACCTCAAAGCGACGCAAAATGATCAAGCGCGAGCGGCGCTTAGTCGCTGAGCAAGGCTTAACGGTATCGCGTTTGGAAGGTGAAGCGATTACCTTCGCCGATATGGCACATTTCTATCGCTGCTATGCGATTACCTACCATGAGCGTGGCCGTCCGCCTTATTTAAACCATGATTTTTTTGAACAACTACGCCAAACCATGCCTGACGCGCTAGTGCTGGTACAGGCCCACAGTGAAGGCCGCCCGGTAGCCGCAGCGCTCTATTTTCGTGGCAGTAGCACATTATATGGCCGCTACTGGGGAAGCGAGGTAGTCGCTGACTGCCTCCACTTTGAGGCGTGCTACTACCAGGGGATTGAATACTGTTTGCAGCATGGCTTAACGCTGTTTGATCCAGGCACCCAGGGTGAGCACAAGCTGGTGCGTGGCTTTGCCCCTCAACGAGTGCGCTCGCTGCACTATATTCGCCATCCGGGGCTTGCCGCCGGTGTTGCTCAGTTTTGTCAGGAAGAGGGCGAACATGTCAGCGCCTATCGCGAAGCGGCCCATCAAGCGCTGCCTTTTAAGCAGTGATTTGAACCATCATTACGCCGTCATTTAATCCGACACTTAAACCGATACTAAAACTGTTATTAAAACCGACATTAAAGTAAGGCGCGGCTCGCTGGTGTTGCCCCTTAATGGCATAATGCGCGCCGATAAGCGCTCTTTAGCGGATCAGCGCAGAGGTTGATTCAGCCAGTGCTTTTAATAAACCCAGCCGATATACCAAGGGAGAGCAATGATGCGCAAATGGCTAGTGATAACATTGCTCGCGGTGTTGGCACTGCTTCAATACGAATTGTGGCTAGGTAACGGCGGCTGGAGCGATTTACAGCGTGTGGAGCAGCGTGTGGCGGTGCAAGAAGCGGCCAATGTACCCATGCGCGAGCGCAATGCGCGGCTGGCGGCCGAAGTGACGGATTTAAAAAACGGTTTAGACGCCATAGAAGAACGGGCGCGTAGCGATATGGGCATGGTGCGTACTGATGAACAATTTTTCTGGGTGCCTGGTGTGGCAATTGAGAATGAGCTGATCGGTATCAATGCTGGCTTAGTCGCTCCCCAGGAGCCTGCGCAGTGAGCCAAACCTGGCTAATCGTTCCTGCGGCGGGCCAAGGTCGCCGCATGGGGGCAGACAAGCCTAAACAGTATTTAACCTTGGCCGATGAACAGCCGGTGTTGGCGCATACCTTGGCTCGGCTGCATCACGCCTTTCCCCACGCCCGCTTGGTACTCTGTTTAGATGCTGATGACCGCTGGTTTTCACCAGGCTGGGTACCTTTTGCGGACTGGCAGCGAGTGCCAGGTGGCAACGAGCGAATGGACAGCGTGTTAAATGCGCTGCACGCCATGGCGGCTGAGGGTGATGATGTAGTGATGGTGCATGATGTGGCACGTCCCTGTATTACCGTGAACGACCTGCAGGCGCTCTATCAAGCCGCGTCGACACACCCCGCTGGCGCGCTCTTGGCGATGCCGGTAGCCGATACCATGAAGCGTGCCGATAACCATCGCCTGAGCTCGCGAACAGAACCCCGGGATGGCTTATGGCATGCGCTAACGCCCCAAGGTTTTCGTTACGCGCTGCTGCGGCGTGCACTGGAAACCGCCCGCCAGCAGCAAACACTGGTAACTGATGAAGCCTCGGCAGTCGAAGCCCTGGGCGAATGGCCGCAATTAGTAAGCGGGCGGCGCGATAACCTGAAAATTACCCACCCAGACGACTTGGCGCTGGCAGCTGCGATTATAGCGGCGCAAGCCGCTAACCTGCCTGACAGGCTTTAATCCTTAGGAGCTTAGTAATGCGTATTGGCCACGGATTCGATGTCCACCGTTTCGGCCCCGGCGATCACCTGATGATCGGTGGCGTTAAGCTACCGTTTGACCATGGCTTCGTGGCTCACTCCGACGGCGATGTGCTGCTGCACGCTGTGAGCGATGCGCTGTTAGGTGCCTGTGCGCTGGGCGATATTGGCCGTCATTTTCCCGATACCGACCCAGCGTGGGCGGGGGCTGATAGCCGCGAACTGTTGCGCCATGTGGTCACTCTTGTTCAGGGCCAGGGTTATGGCGTGGTCAATATCGACGCCACATTAATGGCGCAAGCACCTAAAATGGCGCCTCATGTTGATGCAATGCGGGCCATCATTGCCGCTGACTTAGGCGTCGCGCTTAGCCAGGTTAACGTTAAAGCCACCACTACCGAGCGGCTGGGCTTTACCGGGCGCGGTGAGGGTATTGCTGCTGAGGCAGTGGTGCTGCTAAACCGTGCAGAGGCGCTTAATGATTAATATGCCTGTCTGGCAGCGTTGCTTAGATCCTCTGTTCGGCCCGCCTAAAGCCGGTCAATATCGTGCTCAGGCGGAAGACTTCTGGGTTGACGAACAGCTTGATTTTACGCCCGAGGCGCACGGGGAACACCTGTGGTTGCGGGTTGAAAAACGCAACCAATCCACGTTAGAAGTGGCTAAGTTATTAAGTCGGCTTTGTGACGTAACACCCCGTGATATTGGTTACTCCGGGATGAAGGATCGTATTGCCGTGACCCGCCAGTGGCTGAGCGTGCACCTGCCAGGGCGCGATGCGCCGCCTGACTTAGAGCAATCGCTTAATGCCCAGGGCATCACGGTGGTTGAGCAGGCGCGCCATCCGCGTAAGCTTAAGCGCGGGGTTCACCGCACTAATCGATTCGTCTTACGCCTAAGCGGTGAGGCCATAGCAAGCGACGACTTTATCAGCCGCTGGGAAGCGCTTTGTCAGTCTGGTGTGCCCAACTATTTCGGCCCCCAGCGCTTTGGTCATGAAGGGCATAATCTTCAGCGCGCAGAAGCACTACTTAACAGAGGTTGGCGTAAACGGGACGACCGTCAAGGTATGATGCTTTCTACCGCGCGCAGCTTTTTGTTTAACGAACTGCTCAGCACTCGCATTGCGGATGGCACTTGGACGCAACCCCTGGCGGGCGACACCTTAATGCTGGACGGCACGCAAAGCGTGTTTCATATCGACGCCACCGATGCGACGCTTCAGGCCCGCGCCATGGCGCTGGATGTGCATCCAACGGGGGTGCTCTGGGGCGTTGGCGAAGCCGGTCAGGGTGACGCTGCTAGCTATGAAACGTATTTGCAGCAGCAGTATCCCGGCTTGTGTAGTGGTTTGGAGCGCAGCGGGGTTAAGCAGGCACGCCGTGCGCTGCGGATGCGGCTGCTGGAACCACAGCTTACTTGGGAAGCTGACGCCGTACGGCTTTCTTTTTTGTTGCCTCGCGGTAGCTTTGCTACCGCTGTGCTTGGTGAGCTGATAGAGATGAGTGGATAGCGGTGGGCGACGTCGGTCGTCAGAACGGTTATAAGTCGTCAGAATAGCTATAAGACGTTAAAAAGTTTACTAAAAGTGATGGATAGGAGTTGTCACCTTTCGCGTTTATGCTGTGTGCTTATGACGCTGGCGCTAATGACTCTTGTGCATATAACTTGTGCATATAAAAAAGGGAGAGCCACTATGCGGCGACTACTGCTTTCAAATGATGACGGTGTTTACGCGCCTGGGTTGCGTGCGCTACACGATGCGCTGCTGTCGCACGCCAATATGCGCGTGGTGGCGCCTGACCGAGACCGCAGCGGTGCCAGTAATTCGCTTACCTTGTCACGGCCGCTTTCATTGACGGCGCTTGATAACGGCTTTTATAGCGTTGATGGTACCCCTGCCGACTGCGTCTATTTAGGCGTTCACGGCGTATGGGATGAAAAACCTGATTTAGTGATCTCAGGGATTAATCACGGCAGTAACCTGGGCGACGATGTGCTCTATTCCGGCACCGTTGCGGCGGCGATGGAAGGGCGCAACCTAGGCATGACCGCGATTGCCATGTCGCTATGCGGCGAGCGCCACTTCGCTACCGCCGGAAGAGTGGCCGCCACCTTGATTGGCGCCGCGGACCAACTTTCGCTACCGCCGCGTACGCTGCTTAATGTCAATGTCCCCGATGTACCCTGGGAAGAGATCAAAGGCGTTAAAGTTACCCGCCTGGGCTACCGCGGACCAGCCGAAAAACCGTTGCCGGTAAAAGACCCGCGAGGGCGTACCCGCTATTGGATTGCGCCGGTAGCAGCCAATGCCGATGATGGTGAAGATACCGATTTTGCCGCTGTTGAAGCGGGCTTTGTATCGATTACACCGTTACAAACAGACCTGACGCGCCACCCCGCGCTTAACGATGTGCAGGATTGGTTGGATGTTTTTGCCTGATATCTCCCCTGCTGAGCTGCGCGGTCGCGGCATGACCTCCCAGCGTACCCGCGACCGAATGGTCGAGCGCCTCATGCAGCAAGGCATCAACGATGCCCGCGTGCTGGAGGTCATGGCCAGTGAACCGCGTCATCTGTTTGTGGATGAGGCGCTGGCGCACCGCGCCTATGAAGATACCGCCTTACCGATTGGCTTTGGCCAAACGCTATCGCAGCCGTTCATTGTGGCGCGGATGACCGAGCTTGTGCTGCGCGCCGGGCCCCGCCGGGTATTGGAACTGGGCACCGGGTCTGGCTATCAAACGTTAATATTGTCGCGCTTGGTAGAAGAGCTCTACTCCATTGAACGCATTGGTGCGTTGTACGAGCGTGCGGCTGAGCGGTTACGGCGGCTTACGGCCCCCGCCACACTAGCAGTAGCGGATGGAGGCTATGGTTGGCCTGAAGTGGCACCGTTTGATGTTATTTTGCTAACCGCCTGCGCTCATACACTGCCCACATCGCTACTAGAGCAATTGAGTTACGACGGGGTGTTGATCGCCCCCTTGGAAGATCCCGATGGCAGCCAGTGGCTTACTCAGGTAAAGCGCATCGGCAGTGCCTTTGAAAAACGGCGGCTTGAGCCCGTACGTTTTGTACCTTTACTACAAGGAGTAGTGGATTGAAGCGGCAACCCTTGGGAATATTTTTACGTGGCGCAGGGATGGGCGCCGCCGATGCGGTACCCGGTGTGTCGGGAGGTACGATTGCGTTTATTAGCGGTATTTATGAAGAGCTGATTAACACAATCAAGCAATTTGGCCCAAGTGCGATTGGTGTATGGCGTCAAGGTGGCTGGAAAGCCCTGAGTCTCCATCTGAATCTAGCTTTTCTGGTGCCGCTATTGGCGGGTGTTGCGGTTAGTCTATTTAGCGTTGCGCATTTAGCACTGTGGTTGATGGAAGCGCATCCACTGCTGTTAGACGGGTTCTTTTTTGGCCTTGTAGCGGCCTCCGCATTGGTGGTCGGGCAGGCAAGTAGCGGCTGGAAGCTATGGTATCTGCTGCCGTTATTGGTGGGGTTAGTGCTGGCCCAAGCGTTACCAGGCATGATGCCGCTGGTGCTGCTGCTGGGCAACGAGGCGCTGGTAGTGATGGTGGCAGGCTGCATTGCCATCAGCGCCATGCTACTGCCAGGGGTATCAGGCAGCTTTCTATTGCTGACAATGGGGCTCTACGGCACCATCATGGGGGCAATTCGCAGCTTTGATCTGGGCATTATTATTCTGTTTGGAATGGGCTGTGTGGTGGGTTTAGCGTTGTTTTCACGCTTGTTGTCCTGGTTGTTACGGCGCCACCATACCTCGACCATGCAACTGCTACTGGGGTTTATTGTCGGTTCGTTACCGGTTCTCTGGCCATGGCGTGAACTGTTACGCTATCAAATAGGGCCAGAAGGGCAAATGATCCCTTTGGAGCACCGTTATTTGTTGCCCGCTGACTATGCCGTATTGACCGGTGCCTCGGCACAAGTAGCTGGCGTTGTCGCGCTAATGGCCTTGGGGGCACTCATTGTTGTGTTACTCAACCGGCACGCGGATCGTCGGCCCATCGATACCAAGCTTGGCGCTGAAAAGGAGTAAGGTTTATATGCGTAAAGGTTATAGTCTTAAAGTACTGATGATGTCGGCGCTGGCATTAACAATTGCGGGTTGTGCCAGCCAACAAGGCGGAAGCCCTCAAGTGCGTGATTTAAGCCAAGCACGCCAAGCGGTGGAAAACTCACCCCAGTACACCGTTAAAGCGGGCGACACGCTGTATGGCATCGCATGGCAGCACAATTTGGATTATCGCCAGTTGGCGGCAATGAACAATATTGATGCGCCGTACCAAATTCGGCCAGGGCAAACCATTGCCCTGCGCGAAGGCGCCTCAACGTCATCAGTCGCCAGTAGCCAGCCTGCCGCTAATAACAATGGTGGTGGCGCCGTGGCGACCGGACTGAATCCGCAAGCAGCCTCTGTTGCGAGTGATGACCAGGAACTCGACTGGCTGTTGCCCGACGAATCCGCGATTCAACGTAACCAGCGCCTAACCGCTGAACGCGATGCCGTAGAGGCTGCGGAACAAGTGGCTGATTCTTCGCCTAGCAGTGAAGAAAATACCTCTTCCTCCACGCCTGAGCCTGAAGTGGTCGCAGCTGCCGAACCTGAGCCTGCCGCTCAGCCGGAACCTGAGCCAGCGTCAGAACCTGAACCGCAGCCAGTATCAGAACCCGAGCCACAGCCTGAAGCTGCTCCAGCTACACAAAGTGCCAGCGTTGACCGCTCTTCGCGTACCTATACGCCTGCTGAAACGATCAATTGGCAATGGCCTGCCGATGGCAACGTCGTCGGGGCATTTGGACAAGGCGATAGCATCACTGCCGGGATTGATATCACCGGTGAAAAGGGGCAACCTGTTAAAGCAGCTGGGCCCGGTATTGTGGTTTATGCGGGCAGCGGCGTCAGGGGTTATGGCAACCTCATCCTTCTCAAGCACAACGACCAATTCCTGAGTGCGTATGCGCATAACGATAGCTTACGGGTCAGTGAAAATGACGTGGTAGAAGCGGGTGAAGTGATTGCGACGATGGGGGATAGTGACGCAGAAAATGTCCGATTGCACTTCGAGGTTCGCCGTGATGGCCAGCCTCAAGATCCCATGGACTTTCTGCCTTCCCGCTAATGCACTCACCGGTAGCGTGGAAGGCCAGCGTTTAACTTGGAAGTTGCCCGAATCGCTGTATTCGAGCGTCATATAACAATTGTCACATAACAATATGGTGTGCGCCTTAGAGCGCACCCCTTTGACTTTCTAAATGGCGGGTAGGCGAAACACGGGGGTAAGGCCATGAGTATGTTGGAGAAAGATCTACAGGAGGTTGACCTGGAGGCTGCTGAGGAGGCACTTGATAATACCGATGATGACATCGCGGTAGAAGAAGATGCTTTTGAAAAAGCGCTAGGGCGTGAGGATCGACAATCGACCCAAAGCTTGGATGCAACGCAAATCTACCTCAACGAAATCGGCTTTTCGCCATTATTAACGCCAGAAGAGGAAGTATATTACGGCCGATTAGCGCGTAAGGGCGACCCGCTGGGACGCTCACGGATGATTGAGTCCAATTTGCGGCTGGTGGTGAAGATTGCCCGCCGCTACCTTAACCGCGGCTTAACGCTGCTGGATTTGATCGAAGAGGGTAATTTGGGCTTGATCCGCGCCGTTGAAAAGTTTGACCCCGAACGGGGTTTTCGTTTTTCAACGTATGCCACTTGGTGGATTCGACAAACCATTGAGCGCGCGTTGATGAACCAAACGCGTACAATCCGTTTGCCGATTCATGTGGTCAAAGAGCTCAATATCTACCTGCGCGCGGCGCGCGAATTGACCCAGAAGTTTGACCATGAGGCCACTGCTGAAGAGATCGCCGAGCACCTGGACAAACCGGTCGAGGTGGTCAAAAAGATGCTCGGCCTCAATGAGCGCGTATCGTCCGTTGATTACCCGATGGGCGGTGAGAGCGATAAGCCGCTGATCGATACGTTGACCGACGATGAGGTGCAGGGGCCTGAAGCGCGTCTGGTGGATGGCGATGTCAAAGAGCACGTTGATCTTTGGCTTGATGAGCTGAGCGAAAAACAGCGTGAAGTTGTCGTGCGCCGCTTTGGCTTACGCGGCCACGAATCCGCCACCCTGGAAGAAGTGGGCGCCGAAATCGGTTTAACCCGCGAGCGAGTTCGCCAGATTCAAGTCGAAGCGCTGAAAAAGCTGCGTCGTTCGCTGGAAAAACAGGGTCTCTCGTTAGAAGCTTTGTTTGAAACTTAAGTGTTTGAAGCGCAACAAAGGTGATTATTAAACGCGCCTTCCCTCTAAGCCGAGCAAGTACCTATAGGTGCTTGCTCGGTTTTTTATCGCTGACATTTTTTGTTAATAAGCATTTATTGCTGAATCAGGTAAGTGAGAAAACCTATGCGCCCCCTTGTGGCCGATATTGATCTGGACGCGCTGCGTCACAACTATCAATTGGCGTGCCGCTGTGCGCCCCAAAGCCGCTCAGTGGCCGTTATCAAAGCTGATGCTTACGGGCATGGTGCGCTAGCGTGCGCTCAAGCGCTGGAGGCCCATGCTCCCGCGTTTGCCGTCGCCTGTATCGAAGAGGCTCTCGCGTTGCGTAAAGGTGGCATTACGAAGCCTATCGTTCTGCTTGAAGGCATCTTCAGTACTGATGAGTTGGCGCTGGTGGACACCCACGGTTTCTGGATCGCGGTGCATAGCCAGTGGCAGGTTGATGCACTGTTGGCGGCCACGCCACGCCAGCCCATCCCGGTATGGTTAAAAGTCGACTCCGGCATGCACCGCCTGGGCTTTGCCATTGAAGAGGCCGCTGCCATCTGGCGCCAGCTTCTTGCTGCGCCGAGTGTGGCTTCGCTGCACCTGATGAGCCATTTTGCCACTGCCGATGCTCAGGATAGCCGTTATTTCACTCAGCAAATGGCACGGCTCCAGGAGTTGACCAGTGAGCTAGAAGCGCCGCTATGCCTAGCCAACTCACCGGCGACCTTGGCGTGGCCGGTGGCACATGGTGACTGGAACCGGCCAGGCGTCATGCTCTACGGCAGCGACCCCTTAGAAGTCGCCAATGACATCACCCGGCAACTGAAGCCAGTGATGACTCTGCGCTCTGAAATTATCGCCCTGCGAGAGCTAGAAGAGGGCGAGCCCGTGGGCTACAGCGGGCGCTGGCGTGCGCCGCGGCGTTCACGCATTGCCGTGGTTGCCTGCGGCTACGGTGACGGCTATGACCGCCATGCCCGCGATGGTACGCCAGTGCTGGTAAACGGCCAACGCTGCGCGATTGCCGGTAAAGTCTCTATGGATATGCTCACGGTGGATGTAACAGACGTGCCCGATGCCGCCATTGGCAGCGAAGTCGTATTATGGGGTAGCGCTAGCAACGGCGAAGTACTGCCGGTGGATGAAGTGGCCCGTTACTGCGATACGATCAGCTATACCCTGCTGACGGGGGTACTGCCCCGGGCGCCTCGGCGTTATCATGGGCGTTCTGATTAAACGGTTGTTTTTATGTCAAAATCACGTTATCCACGTTCGTTTGCCCACCCGCGTTACTGGCCCACTTGGCTCGGGATTGGTGCCATGTATGTTGCCGCCTGGCTGCCCTGGCGGCTAAAAATGAGTATTGGCAAAGGGCTTGGGTTGCTCGCATGGCGCTTTGCCAAGCGGCGGCGGCGCATTACCGACACCAATATAGCGCTGTGCTTTCCCGAAAAGAGCGCCGAACAACAGCGGCAACTCGTCAAAGAGTCATTCATCGCTAATGGCATTGGTCTCGTCGAAACCGCGACGGGCTGGTGTCGAAATGGCGAAAGCTTACGCCACCGAGTTGCTTATATTGGCGAAGAGCACATGGCCCGTGCTCAGGCGCGAGGCAAAGGGGTGGTCATTATCGGTGTTCACTTCTCATCGCTCGATTTAGGCGGTGCCTTACACGCGCTATTTTTCTCTGCTGACGCTGTCTATCGCCCGCATAACAACCCGCTGTTTGAGCGCTTTATGACTCGCGCTCGTGGACGCAACTTTGGAGTCGCGATTGACCGTTACGATCTGCGTGGGGCTGTGCGGCAGCTTAAGGCAGGCCGGATGGTGTGGTACTCGCCGGATCAGGATTTTGGCCGCGATGTCAGTGTGTTTGCACCGTTGTTTGGTCAGCAGGCTGCGACGATTCGCTTAACGGCCAAGCTTGCGCGTATGACCGGCGCGTCGGTGGTGCCGATGATGTTTCACCGCAACCCCGATAATGCGACGTACACCATCGAGAGCCTGCCAGCGTTAGAAGGGTTTCCGAGCAATGACGAGGTAGCCGATGCGACCAAGGTCAATCAGTTTATTGAGCAGGCCATTCGCAAGCACCCGGAGCAATATCTGTGGCTGCATAGACGCTTTAAGACCCGCCCCGAAGGCGAGCCCAGTGTTTATTGATCCCATATAAGCGCCACAAAAAAAGCCAGCGTTAGCTGGCTTTTGGCATTCAGCGGCGACGCTTAATCCAAGTTGCGGGAGTAAAATATCTCTAGCATCTCTTTACGCAAACGGCTCTCAATATCACGTGCTTCTTCAAAGGTAATATCGCGGCGAGACGTACCGAACAGGTAGTTATCCAACTCGAAGTCTTTGAGCAGCATCTTGGTATGGAACATGTTTTCCTGATACACGTTTACATCCATCATCTGATACGCATGCTTGGTATCGTCAGCAAGGTAGTCTTGGATGGAGGTAATGCCGTGATCGATAAACAGCTTCTTGCCGTCTACGTCACGGGTAAAGCCGCGTACCCGATAATCCATGGTGACGATGTCGGAGTCGAAGCTGTGGATCAGGTAGTTCAGCGCTTTAAGCGGGCTGATATGACCACAGGTCGAGACATCAATGTCCAGACGGAAGGTGCTAATGCCGTTGTCAGGATGCGACTCAGGATAGCTGTGCACCGTAACGTGACTCTTATCTAAGTGCCCAACCACCGTTTCTGGCAGTGGGCCGGGGCCCGGCTTAATCTGCTCAGGCGCGGCGTCATCCAGCTCATGCTCGGCAATCAGGATCGTCACGCTTGCGCCGTGGGGCTCATAGTCCTGGCGGGCGATATTCAGCACGTGAGCGCCGATGATATTGGTGACGTCTTTAAGAATCTGCGTCAAACGTTCGGCGTTGTAGAGCTCATCGATATAGTCGATATAAGCCGCACGCTGCTCTTCGGTTTTGGCGTAACAAATGTCGTAAATGTTGAAGCTCAAAGAGCTTGTCAGGTTGTTAAACCCGTGGAGTCGGAGATTATCTGTCATGTCCGAGCCTCCTTATGGCAGGTGAAGACACCCCGACGAGCCAGCGCCGGAACCAATAAGACGTTGCCACCATCGCTGCGGTGTAACCCCACCCGATAAAGCAGGGCGGTGACAGCACAAGTGAAGGTAAAACAAGCGGGCGTATTATGCCCGTCAAGGCGATTGCTTGCATCCGACTGAACTATTTTTTTTGCCACCGCGGTTGGGTAAGCGGCGGCGCTAGTCGAGGGAGCCAAGCGCTGCCCGTGCAAACAGCCGCTCAAGCCTCGATAATCTCAAAAGAGTGAGTGATCTCTACGCCGCCATTAACCAGCATGATCGACGCGCTGCAGTACTTTTCAGCAGAGAGTTCAACGGCGCGCTGAACCTGCTTCTCTTTCAATGCATGCCCAGTCACTACGAAATGAACGTGGATCTTGGTAAAGACGGCGGGCACTTCATCAGCGCGTTCGGCGTCAAGTTCCGCGACGCAGTCGGTGACATTGGCACGCGCTTTATCGAGAATGTTCAAGATGTCAAAAGCGGTGCAACTGCCCATGCCCATCAACAGCATTTCCATGGGGCGGGGCCCTGTATTGCGGCCACCGTGGTCGGGCGGACCGTCGATGACAACGCTGTGCCCGCTACCGGATTCCGCCACAAATTGACGGCCTTCTGTCCATTTTACCCGTGCTTTCACGCGGCTCTCCTCATCTAGGCGACGAAAGGTAAGTCGCGCAGCATAACATTTCTTGGCCTGCGCGCCTCTTCTCAGGGGCTCTTCTCAATGCCCCTGTTTTTCATCACCGGCATTATTAATCATGGTCAGTGTAAGGCATCTCCCAACCGCCTTCGCAAATGGCTCGCTTATCCGCCACTTCCGGATTGTAAAGATAGACCCAGGCACGACCAAAGCGGGTGGCTATTTGCTGGCGGTCATACTCGCCTTGCGTGGGTGCGTCGATACGGTAGTCCTCTAGCCGGTCTAGCTGGGCCAGCTGGCCAACGCTGACCTCATAAACCTCTATAGTGACGCCTTTGGATGGCTGCCATTTTGCGCCGGGGTAGGGGCCGATATCGTAGAGCGTGAGGGCGCGGGTGGTGTCGCTCCCCAGTCGCCTGGCGCCGTTTAACCAGTGGGCGTTGTTGAACCCCTGCTTCAGCGTGCCATAGACCGCTACGCGGGGCGTATCAGCGATTGCCGCACGTAAATAGTCTGGATGCATCGGCTAGTCCTTCCCGCGCGGTCGTGGGAATTGGAGCTGGCTTTCCAATGCCGCCAGCCGTTCAGGCGTGCCCACATCGACCCATTGCCCCGTGTAATGTTCCCCACTCACCCGTTGGTCATCAATAGCGGTCCTGAGCAGTGGCGCTAATGCAAAGGCGCCCTGAGGCTGCCCGGCTAACAGCGCTGGGTGAATCACACTGATGCCCGCGAAGGTCAACCGCTCCGTGCTGGTTTGATTAACGCGCCCTCCCGCTAGCCCAAAATCGCCGTCGGGGTGGTGGGAAGGATTATCTACCAGCACCAAATGCGCTAAATCATCGCCTTGCAGCGCTTGTACGTTGGGCAACGCTTCACACCAGACATCGCCGTTAATAAGTAGAAAAGGTGCTTCACCCAGCAGCGGTAGGGCTTGCTGAATACCGCCACCGGTTTCCAAAGGCTCTGTTTCACGGCTCCAATGAATACGCAGCCCAAAAGCATCGCCATTACCCAGGGCATCAATAATCTGCTCGGCACGGTAGCTGACATTAATGACGACTTCATGAATCCCCGCTTCGTGAAGACGCGCCAGATGATGCACGATGAGCGGCTTACCCGCGACGGGTAACAGGGGCTTGGGGCAGTGATCCGTGAGCGGTCGCATCCGCTTGCCGAGCCCTGCGGCTAAGATCATTGCTTTCATTACGTCATTTCCGCTAGTCGTTTCATGAGGGCGGGGCGAAAGGTGAGCGTGACCCACTCAGTGAAATCAGTCTGCTCGGTCAGGAACGAAAGACTATCCTCCAGATGATCCAAAAAGTGCGGCAAGCGCTCAAGATAGCCACTTTTTTGATCGCGTAGCGTTAAACGGCAAAATATGCCCAGCACTTTCAGCGAGCGCTGAGCGGCCATGGCATGGCACTGGATTAGGAAGGTGGCAAAATCGACCCGGCTGGGAAGACGACCATCACGGCGGGCCTGCTGATAAAATGCGCTGACGAAGTCGCTAAACTCCTCATCGCTAAAGCGGCAGTAGCGCCCCCGCAACAATGAGATAAGGTCGTAGCTTAGCGGGCCTGCCACCGCGTCCTGAAAGTCGATCATGAATAAACGCTGGTCGTGTACCATCAGGTTCATAGCATCGAAATCGCGGTGCACACTGACCACCGGCTGGGCCAGCGCTTGCTGAATAAGCTGCTCGCGCAGGGGGTGCCAGCTTTCGGGTGGCGGTAGCTTCAGCCAAGCACCCAAGCACCATTCGGGAAACAGATCGAGCTCCCGGCCAAGCAGCGCCCTATCATAAGCGGGCAGTGATTCGGGGCTGGCGCGGTTTTGCAGCTCGGCGATGAGCGTTAGGGCCTGCGCATGGTACGCCTGTGTGGTAGCGTCGTCGGTAAACAAGTTTTGTAGCGGTGTGTTGCCCAGGTCATCAAGCAGCAGGAAGCCGTCCGCCAAGTTGGCGGCATGCACCTTGGGTACCGCCAAGCCTGCGCTGTGCCAACGTTGGGCGATGGCGACAAAAGGGTGTGAGTCCTCCTGTTCAGGCGGGGCATCCATTACTACCTGGGTAGAGCCGTCGGGTAATGTGAGGCGAAAATAACGCCGGAAACTTGCATCGCCCACGGCGGATGAAAGCGTAATATCGGCCTTGGAAAGGCCGTTTTGTTGGGCAGCCCACGTGGTGAGGGCGTTAATCCGATAAGAGGACATGCAAGCTCCTTGCTGGTCGGGCATCATGCGGGCTGTATAATACCGATTCTGGATGCCAAGGATAACGAACATGGGCAAGCGATTTTCGCGCACGTTGCCAGTTGCGCATACGCTGATGGGCAGTTTGCTTGCTGGCGCCTCGTTTACGGCGGTGGCTCAAGGTCAAGACATGCCCGCGGAAGCGTTAGACTGGCAAGCCTGGGGGGAAGAAGAGGCGGCCAATCAATTGTGCCGGGGGCGCTACGTGATGCCCAGCTACCGCTTACCCGCGGAAGAGAACCCGGAAACCCTCTCACTTGAGGCCAGCGACGTCGATTACGCCGCCAATGGCGAGGCGTTGTTGCGCGGTGATGTGGTGCTTCGGCGCGGCAATGAGGAAGTAGAAGCGGAGCGTGTCTTTTTACCCGCCGACCGTGAGCAGGTCGATGCTGAAGGCAATATCGCCATACGTGACGGACGTGCATTGGTGCGCGGCGAGCAGGCGATGCTCAGGCTAAATGAAGACCGTGCGACGTTGGGTAATAGCCATTATGTGCTTTACGACCAGCACCTGCGCGGTGAGGCCGCTCAGTTAGAGCAAACCGGGGAAAGCGAGTACCGCTTGCAGGACGCCAGCTTCACGACCTGTGACCCAGGCGCCAATAGCTGGGAATTGGTCAGCAGCGATATTCGATTAAACCAAGCCGAAGGCTTTGGCACTGCGCGCCATGCCCGACTGCATGTTAAAGATGTTCCGGTGTTTTACTGGCCCTGGTTGCGTTTTCCCATTGATGATCGTCGTCACACCGGGCTACTTTCCCCGTCGATAGGCTTTTCATCAGATGGTTTTGATTACGCCCAGCCCTTTTATTGGAATATCGCCGCTAACCAAGATGCGACCATCACGCCGCGCTGGATGAGCGACCACGGGTTGCTGATGAACGGTGAGTACCGTTACTTGTTTGAAGAGAGTGCGGGCATCGTCGAAGGCGGCTATTTAAATAGTGATAACGGCGGCTCCGGCGGTGGAGAAAATCGCTTTGAAGGTGAGGATCGTTGGTATGTGGATGCCCGCCATGCAGGGCGGGTAAACGAGCGTAGCAATTACCGGCTGCGCTATGGTGCGGCCAGCGACGGGCGCTATTTTGATGACTTTGGTGGCGAGTTCGGTGAAAGTGATCGCGCCAGCATGGAGCGCTTGGCCCAGGTCGATTACCGTGGCCAGCGCTGGCAGTTAGATGCCCGTGCCCAAGGCTTTCAGCGTCTGGAAGACCCGCTCAGCGATAGCGATAAGCCCTTTTATCAACTGCCGAGCCTGAGTGCCAACGCGAACTGGCAGTTCGACAACGGCCTCTACACCCAGTGGCGCTCTAATGCGACCTATTTTTGGCGCGATGTGGATGAGCGCCGTGTGCCGGAGCGTGAGGCGGCCACCGGTAGCCGATTGCACCTTACGCCTGTTGTTGGCTGGCGCTTTGAACGGCCTTGGGGCTATTTAGAGCCGCGTACTGAACTGTGGAACACCGCCTATGAGTTGGATTATGGCGAGCGAGAAACGGAGCGGGGCGACTCGCCCAGCCGCAGCATTGCGCTGACCTCAATCGATAGCGGGTTGGTCTTTGAGCGCGAGCTGGCCCTCGGCGGGCGCGACTATCGCCAAACCTTGGAACCGCGTCTGAACTACGCCTACGTGCCACGTACCGATCAAACTGAGCTGCCGGACTTTGACAGTCGAGAACGTGTGTTCTCCTGGGATCAGCTCTGGTCCGCCCAGCGCTTTTCCGGCACTGACCGCGTGGGTGATCTCAACCGGCTCTCTTATGGCGTGCAGTCGCGCCTACTTGAGGATGCGTCCGGTCGTGATCGACTTTCGTTTGGGGTCGGGCAGAGTGTTTACTTTGATGATCGCCGAATCGATAGCGAAGGCGATGCGGATACGCTGCCGGATCGGCCGGAAGAAAACCCCAACGTTAATCCTGAAAGCTACTATCAGGCCACCCGGGATCGTTCACCACTAGTGACCCGCCTTGATTGGCAAATTAATGATCGCTGGAGCAGTGGCTACGAATGGCTCTACGATGATCACCGTGATCGCACCGAACGCTCAAGCGTTGATGTACGTTATCGCCATCCCGAAGGGCACGTAGTGAACCTTGGCTACCGTTGGGAGATCGAAGGATTTGACCCGGGTGTGTTGCAGGGCGACGACGGCTTTCGCGACTATAACCGTGAAGAGTGGGATCTGTCGTTTGCCTGGAAAGCCAGCACTAGCATTGATTTGATCGGTCGCTACCTTCACGATCAAACCAATGACCGCTCGCTTGAGCAGCTGGCAGGCGTGCAGTGGAATAACTGCTGTTATGGCCTGCAGCTTGTTTGGCGTGAATGGGTCGATGACGATGATACTGCCCGCATTGATGATGATTTTAATGATCGCGGGCTTTTTTTACGCTTCGTATTTCGTGGTTTAGGCGGCGTTGGCCAGAATGCGGACAGCTATTTTGAACAGACCATTCCTGGCTATCGTCCGACTGCCCTGTAAATGACTTCCATAGAATGGCTAATGAAAGAGACGTTTGTAATGAAAATGAGAAAGCCCTTGCTAGGCCGAATGAAACAGCTCTCTGCGGGTAGCCTACTCGCCCTCTGCGTTGGCGCTGGCCTTGCGTTGGCGCCGCTGACACTCCAGGCGCAGAATTTCCAATCCACTCAGCGTCAGGCATTGGATAGTGTCGTGGCCGTGGTCAATAACGATGTGATCATGCGCAGCGAATTGGATGATCGTATGGCGCAAATTGAGCAGCAGGCCCAGACGCAGGGCGGTAATCTTCCTCCCCGCTCCCAGCTTGAGCGGCAAGTGCTTGAGCGTATGGTGATGGAAGAGATTCAGCTACAAATGGCGGAAGATGCCAGTCTGACGATTGATGATACTGAGCTAAACGGTCAGGTGCGCTCGATTGCCGAATCCAACGGTATGACGCTGGATGAGTTTGCTGATGCCGTGGAAGCTGACGGCATGACGCTGGCGAGCGTGCGCGAAGATATTCGCCGCGAAATGCTGATGCGTCAGGTGCAGCAGCGCCAAATCAGTAATCGTGTGACGGTTAGTGATCGTGACGTTGAGCGTTTTCTTGACCAGCAGCAGGGGCAGGCCGGCGAGCAGAACTTCATTGAAGAGACGCGGGCCCGCCACGTATTAATCGAGCTGACGCCTAATCGCGATGAAAACCAGGCGCGAGCGCGAGCCGAAGAAGTGCGCCAGCGCTTGTCTCAGGGAGATGATTTTGCCTCCGTGGCGCGCGAGTATAGCGATGACAGCGGCACTGCACTCAACGGGGGTGAGCTTGGCTGGGTGCGCCCAGGGCAAACTGTTCCTGCGTTTGAGGAAGCAATGCGTGACCTAGGCGTTAACCAGATATCCCAGCCGGTGCGCTCTCAGTTCGGCTACCACGTGATTGAGGTGGAAGAGCGTCGCCGCCAGAACGTTACTCAGGAGAGTCAGCGCGAGCAGGTTCGCCAAGCGATCTTCCAGCGTCGCGCGAACGAAGAGCTTGAAACCTGGCAGCAAGAGATTCGCTCACAGGCTTTTGTTGATGTTCGTCTCTAATGGTAGCTGGGACTTCAAGGGCTGATAGCGCGCTGCCGGTGGTCATCACCACCGGCGAACCAGCGGGCATCGGTCCTGAACTAACGCTAATGCTTGCAGCCGGGGGGGGGCTTCCTCCAAATACCGTGGCCATTGGCGATCCGGAAATGCTGCGCCAGCGCGCAATTGCGCTGGGGCTGGATGTTACGGTGGTAGAGTGTTCGGTGGGTGAGTGCCCAAGTGGCGACAATGCCTTACCTGTTTGGTCCGTCGCTCTTAATGCCCCTTCCTCGCCAGGTGTGCTTAATCCAGCTAACGCCGATTACGTACTTGCCACCCTGGCAATGGCGGTCGATGCTTGTCAACACGGCCTCGCCGCTGCCATGGTGACCGCACCGCTGCACAAAGGCGTAATTATTGACGGCGGTCACCCTGGCTTTACCGGCCATACCGAATGGCTGCGTGATGCCTGTGGCGTTGATGACGTCGTGATGATGCTGGCCACCGACGCGGCGCTACATGCGGCATCGCCAAGCTGGCAGGGTAGTGGCGATTTACGTGTTGCTCTGGTGACCACACACTTGCCTCTGCGCAACGTCGCCGACGCTATCACCTTTGAGCGGGTCACCTGCATTAGTCGCTTACTGGCGATTGGTTTGCAGCACCAGTTCGGGATTGCTAAACCGCGCATTGCAGTGTGTGGCTTAAACCCGCATGCCGGTGAAAATGGCCACCTGGGCCACGAAGAGCTGGATATTATTATTCCCGCGCTTGATGCCCTTCGCGCTGAGGGAATGGATATCCTTGGCCCGTTGCCCGCCGACACACTATTTACCCCGCGGCACTTGGCAGGTGTCGATGCAGTGTTGGCGATGTACCATGACCAGGGCTTGGCAGTGTTAAAATATGCAGGCTTTGGTCAGGCTGCCAATATTACCCTGGGCTTGCCATTGGTACGCACTTCGGTCGACCATGGCACCGCGTTGGATCTGGCTGGCAAAGGCGTGGCAGACCCCGGCAGCCTGAAAGTCGCTATCGCCCTTGCACGCCGTCTATCTACCCAGCGGTTGTCTGCTACTGTCTAGCGTTTGCTGCGAAATACTCCCGATTGAATCCGCACTCCAAGGAACACCGTTTGATGTCTACTGTGCCCCAACACCGCGCTCGTAAACGCTTTGGTCAGAACTTTTTGCGCGACCTTGGCATTATTTCGCGGATCGTTCGTGCCGTTGGCCCGCGCTCGACGGATCGCCTTGTCGAAATTGGCCCAGGGCAGGGTGCACTGACCGAGCCGCTGCTGGAAGCGGCAGGGCATTTAGAAGTCATTGAGCTCGACCGCGATCTGATCCCTGGCCTGCGCGTGCAGTTTTTTAACTACCCCGACTTTGTGATACACGAAGGCGATGCGCTGAAGTTTGATTTTGCCGCGCTGAAAGGCGATGGGCCTGCGCTGCGCGTGGTGGGTAATCTGCCTTACAACATCTCCACGCCGCTGATAATTCATCTATTGGCCGCAGGAAGTGCGATAGAAGATATGCACTTCATGCTGCAAAAAGAAGTCGTTGAGCGCTTGGCTGCTGAACCGGGCGGTGCTGATTGGGGGCGTCTTTCGGTCATGGCGCAGTACTACTGTAGTGTCGAGCAGCTATTTATTGTGCCGCCGGAAGCCTTTGTGCCGCAGCCCAAGGTTGAGTCGGCCATTGTGCGTTTAACGCCTCATGCGACCCTGCCTCATACAGCAGAAGACCCCACGCTGCTGTTTGAGTTGGTAAAGCTCGCGTTTGGACAGCGGCGCAAAACGCTGCGCAATAACTTTAAAGGGCGCGTGAGCCCTGAAATCCTTGAAGAATTAGGTATTGATCCTATCCGCCGTCCGCAAACACTGACGGTCGCCGAGTACGTGGCGATTGCCAATCGAGTCGCCGCCGATGAGCAGGCGAGCAGTGAGCGGGGCAGCCAAGCGTGAGTGGTCTAACTATCGAGGTAAACGTTGCGCCTAGCTACCGTGCCGATGAGTCCAATGATGCGGAGTCGCGCTACGTCTTCAGCTATACCATCACCGTCCATAATCAAAGCCCCCATAGCGTGCAGCTCATGGCGCGCTACTGGAAAATCACCCAGGGTAGCGGCGAGTGCCAGGAAGTGCGCGGCAAAGGCGTCGTCGGGCAGCAGCCGCTGATTGGCCCTGGCCAGAGCTTTCGCTATACCAGCCGTGCCATTCTTCAAACGCCGGTGGGAGTCATGGAAGGCGCCTATACGTTGCTAGACACATCTACGCAACGCGCGTTTGAAGTGGCTATCACACCGTTTAGGTTGGCGGTACCGCTCCAGCTTCACTAGATGTCTGCGTTAACCTGCTCTCCAGATGATCGCAAAGCCGCAGGGCCAGCTGCACTAGCGTTAATGTAGGGTTGGCGTGCCCCGCGCTGGCAAACACGCTGGAGCCCGCCACGTAGCAATTTTCCTGGGCAAATAGACGGCAGTCGGGGTTAACGATACCCGTCTCGGCAGCAAGGCTCATGCGCGTGCCGCCCATGTGGTGACGTCCAGCTAGTTCGCCTTCCGTGGGCAGTTGCACAGGCGTATCGGCAAGCCAATCAGCCATCTGTAGTCTGCCCACCTCATTGTCACGTAGGTATTCACCCAGCAGCAGCATGCTCTCGCGAATGGTGCGGCGATCCAGCTCAGACTGCTGCCATACCAAGCGGCTGCGGGGAACGCCCAGTTCATCCAGCTCATCGCTCAGTTCGATACGGTTCTCAAAGCGCGGCTCCTGTTCCCAGGCGGCTCTTAATACCACGCCATGGATTACCTGCCCTTGGGCTTGCCAGACACGTATCCGCCCCGCCAGCGTAGGGGCTTGATCAGCGAGCTCATCAATCAGCGCCTGAGTGGTTTCAGTGTTCATACGGTGCAAGCGCAGCCCACAGTTGAGTATTTGACGTGAATCGAGGGATGCAGCAGTGGGGGAGAGAAACACGTTGTATTCGTCGTCTAGCCCCAGCGCCGCTGGCTTGAACAACAGTGCCTTGCCCACCGTGGCGTGAGGGTGCTCCATCCAGTAGCGCCCCAGCGTGCCCGCCTGCGGTATTAGCTGTCCATTGGCTTGCTGGTTGCACCACAGCAACAAACGTGAGTTTTCGATACCGCCGCAGGCGAGCACAAAATAGCGCGCATGTACCAAGCGGTAGTCCCCTTGGTAATTCTTGAAAGTGGCACTGGTGACGTGGCCATCTTGGGTTTCCAGTGCCACTAGGTTGGCCGTTAAGCAGCACTCAAGCGTCATCGAATCGCGCAGCGTAGCGGCAAATTTATCTTTCAGCCGTGTCGGGTTGCCCAGAGAAAAATAGATGCGTTTAAACCCAGCCCCAGCGATGGATTGGTCTGCGGGCGTCGTCGCCAAGTCGAGTAACTTAGCGGCAGAGCGGTAGTAGGGTGAAAGCGCATCACGGCCAATGGGCCAAGCTGTCTCGCTGGCAGCTGATTTGGCGGTGAAGTCATAGCGATCCAACGGACGACAGACGCCTCCCCAGTGATTGGTCGAGCCACCTAAATGGCGTAGGCGAGCGCCATATAAAGGAATATAAGGGTCGCCGATGGTTTCACCCCGATAACAATCCTGGGAGCGTTCGCTGTAGTCCGCATCGCCACCTTCGCACAGCAGCACGCGATGCCCCCGCTCCGACAGGGTGACCGCCATGGAAATACCTGCTGCACCCGCGCCGATAATGCATACATCCACGGCGTCACGCTGTTCGCTAATAGCCTCAAAATTGATATACATCAGCGGTCACTAGCCTTAAGCAACCAACCGTTCACCACCACCGAAGCGATAGGTGGGGAAGTTTTAGCGGTAAAGGTCTGGGCGATCGGCAACAGTGTTGTACCGGGCAGCACTACAGCGCCGATGCCCGCCAGGGTAACCACCCGTAGTAGCCCACGCCGCGTATGATCCATAGCCATATGAGTATCGTTTTCCTTAACAGTAGTGACGAGGCAGCCATGCTTATGAAAGGCGATTTCGCTGCTGGACGTGTCTCTTGAGAGCGCCTGCGCGCATTTTTATAGTGATCCACGTTCGCTACTTTCACCAGTGTTAATCATCAAGATAAATAACCGACGGCAGGCAGAACAGGCAAGTGAGGTGGTAGTATTTAGCCCATTCATTTCATTAAAAAGGCCTCACGCATGAGCACCTATGCGATCGGCGATTTACATGGCTGCCATGCTGAATTCGTAGCGCTGCTGGAGAAACTCAGTTTTAACCCTGCGCGGGATACGCTTTGGCTAGTCGGCGATTTGATTAATCGCGGCCCCGGTTCTTTAGCGTGCTTGCGGGAGGTGCGCGCGCTCGGTAGCGCCGCAAAAAGCGTATTGGGCAATCATGACTTCCATTTGCTGGTCGTGGCCCGTGGTGGCGGTAAGCTTAAAAAAAATGACACCCTGAGCGATATTCTTGGTGCCCCTGACCGGGAGGAACTGCTGGATTGGCTTCAAAGCCAGCCCCTTAGCGTGTTTGAGCACCGGATACTAATGACCCATGCCGGGCTGCTGCCCCAGTGGAGCGTTCCTCAGGCCGAAGCGCTCGGGCGGGAAGTTCAGGCGGCGCTAGCGAGTGAAACATCAGGGCAGTTTTTAACCCAGCTATTCGGCAACCAGCCGGACATCTGGCGCGACGATCTAGAAGGCATGGACCGGCTACGTTTGATTGTGAATGTGTTCACTCGGATGCGCTTTATTGATGCCCAAGGGCGTTTAGAGTTTGCCGCGAAAGAGGGGCTTGATAGTGCCCCAGAAGGTTTTCTACCTTGGTTTCAATACCCGCGTGCCGATGATATTCAACTGCTGTTTGGCCACTGGGCTGCCCTTGAAGGGGAGACTCCTCAGGCGCAGGTGCCCGTCGAGGCGCTTGATACAGGCTGTGTTTGGGGCGGGCGATTAACCGCGCTAAACCTGACCAATGGCGAGCGCACTAGCGTGCCCAGTCAGCAGCGGGGGAGATAGGGAAAACAATGGAAAAAAGTGACACTAACAAACGGAGTGACCCCCGTTTAGCAGGCCTACAGGTTTATCGTGTAGGCGGCGCGGTGCGTGACGCTTTGCTGGGTTGGTCGGTTGTCGATAATGATTGGGTCGTGGTGGGGGCGACGCCAGAGGCCATGCGCAAGCGTGGTTTTAAGCCAGTGGGTCGCGACTTCCCGGTTTTTTTGCACCCAGAAACAGCTGAGGAGTATGCCCTTGCCCGCACCGAGCGAAAGTCTGGCCACGGCTACGCAGGGTTTGATGTTCACGCCAGCCCCGATGTCACGCTGGAAGAGGATTTGTTACGCCGTGACCTAACCATCAATGCAATTGCCCAGAGCATTGAGGGGGAGTTAACCGACCCGTTTAATGGGCAGGGCGATATTGAACAGCGTGTGCTGCGGCATATCTCAATGGCGTTTAGCGAAGACCCGCTGCGGGTACTGCGTACTGCGCGCTTTTTAGCCCGCTATGCATCGCGGGGATTCACCATAGCCGATGAAACCCTGGCATTGATGCGCCAAGTGAGCCACAGCGGTGAACTTGAGCATTTGGCCGCCGAGCGGGTGTGGGTGGAAACCGAAAAGGCGCTGGGCGAACCAAGCCCGGACGTTTATTTCACCACCCTAGAGCGCTGTGAGGCGCTGCCCATCTGGTTTCCCGAACTTATGGGGTCGGTGTTGCCGCAAGGTTTAGCTGCGCTGGGTCAAACGCCCCAAAGCAGCACGCTAGCAGTGGCCCACTGGCGCTACGCGCAGTTGGTGTCACCGCTCACCGCCGAACAGCGTGATGCCTTAGCAACGCGGTTAAAGTTGCCTAACGCCGTGGCCCAGCTTGCCCGTCATACCGCGCTCACTTATGCGCTGCTTACCGCGCCACTGGATGGCCCGAATGTGCTGCATTGGCTGGAGCGGTTGGATGGCTGGCGCAAGCCCGAGCAGGTCGAGGCGCAGTTGGCATTAGTGAGCGTGCTGGCGCCGGAGCAAGTGAAGCGGCTTGGCAGCGCTTGGCTAGCGGCTCGCGAGGTGGGGCCGCAGGCGTTAATGGCGGAAGGATATCAGGGGGCAGCGCTGGGTGAGGCAATACGCGTGCGGCGGGGGCAAGTCGTGGCGGTGGCACTTGAGTAGCTGGTTATCGACGGGCCGCTGCCAAGCGAGGAAGCTCGTCTGACTGAGAGATCCAGCGGCCACGCCAGCTAAAATCAACCGCCCAGAGGCGTTGGCTGCCTAGTTCGAAGGTTTTCCATAGCGAAGCGTAAGAGGTGTCACACAAGGGGTGGCGTTCAGTGGGTAGCAATTCAGCAAGCGGCTGCAGCACGAACGCATTATGAGTGATTTCGCTGCGTGGCAACGTGACATCATCGATGGTGCCGCAGAGGCTGCCCACGGTAAGCAAGTCGATATCCAACGCGCGGGGGCTGAATTTAGCAGTGTCGGGAAGGCGACCGTGTTCTATTTCCAGCTGCTTACTCCAAGCCTGAAGCTCCCCGGGTGACCAGTCACTGTGAAAGGCTACTACCAAATTATAGAAATTGCGGCTGTCGGTAAAACCCACTGGCTCGCTTTCAAAAACACGTGAGATTTGCAGCGAGCCAAAGGTCTCCGCGAGCGCATCAAGGCAGTAGCGGATATGCCGAGTGGGATAAATATTGCTGCCTAAGCTGACAGTAACCAGCTTCATGCGCTGGGCTCCTGCGTTACCTCTGGTAAGGCGCCGCGGGTAATTTCCAAACCGACGCTGATAGCGTTGGGCACTGCACCGGGTTTACGCACGGTCAGGCGCAACCAGCTAATTGGGAATTCTGTGCGCAGGCATTCTGCGAGGCGTTCGGCGAAAGTTTCGACCAGGGCGAATTGATGATCATCGGCAAATGTCTGAATGCGCTGACAAATGGCGGCGTAATCCAGCGTGAGGCGTAAATCATCGGTGGCTGCCGCTGAGCGAATGTCGGTCGCCAACGCCAAATCTAAGCTCAGAGTTTGTTGAATCGAACGCTCCCAGTCATAGACACCGATAACTGTGTCGACGGTTAACGCTTCAATCAAAATGCGATCCATCTGCCTTCCCCCAGCTGCAACAAGCGGGCGATTGTACGTTAGGATGGGGCTAAACGACAGCGACCCAGGCTATCGAGACGGTCTATAAAGCGAGCAGAGCGCCATGGTATGGATAGTAGTAGGTTATTTAAGCGGCAGTTGGTTGGCAGCGCTGAGCGTTTGCCGCCTCGCGGGTGTGGGTGACCCACGCCAACATGGCTCGTTTAACCCTGGGTTTTCTAACGTATTGCGCCTTTATGGCCCCTGTTTAGCGGCCGTTACTCTGCTGCTAGATGCCTTAAAAGCCATGCCCGCTGTTTTAGGGGCCAAGCTTATGAACTGCCCAGTATGGTTGCAAGGGCTGGTTGGGCTGGCCGTGCTGCTTGGACACAGTTTTCCCTTATGGCATCACTTTCGTGGCGGAAAGGCAGTTGCCAGCGCGTTTGGTGTACTGCTGATATTGGTGCCCAATGTGGCGCTATTAAGCGCCGTCATTTGGGCGCTACTGGCGTGGCGGCTAAAGACGGCGGCGATGGCATCGCTGGTCAGTGCTTTGGTGGCGCCGCTAATATGCGCTTGGCTAGCGCCTGCGTATTTTGTGGTAGTCGGTGGCTTTAGCCTGCTGGTGCTGGCCCGGCACGGGCTCAATATTCGTCGACTGCGACGCGGTGAAGAGCCGCCATTTCGCGGCTCCTAGAGCGCAGCTAGCTGTCAGCGGCAGCCGGGGGTGTCAGTTGATCCAGCGGCCAACGGGGTGTCGCCTGCATGAGGCCGGGGGTATCGCTTTCGCCTGCTGCAAGGCGTTGAGCACCCACGTAGGCAATCATGGCGCCATTGTCGGTGCAAAAGCGCCCGCGTGGGTAGTAGGCGCGGGCTTGGCGTTTTTCACACTCAGCGTGCAGTCGTTCACGCAGGCGATGATTGGCGCTAACCCCACCCGCCACCACTAAACGTTTCAAACCGGTTTGATCCAGCGTCCTGCGGCACTTAATGACCAGCGTATCAACCACGGCTTCTTCAAAGGCACGGGCTACATCGGCACGTGCTTGGTCGTCGAGTTCCCCGGCTGCTTCCAATTGGCGAATAGCGGTCATGGTGTGGGTTTTTAAGCCGGAAAAACTAAAATCGAGCCCTGGTCGGTCGGTCATCGGGCGTGGGAAGCGAAAACGCTTGGGATCCCCTTGTTCCGCCAGTTTGGCGACTTGAGGCCCACCTGGGTAGGCCAAGCCCAGCATTTTGGCAGCTTTATCAAACGCTTCACCCGCGGCGTCATCCACCGATTCACCGAGCAACTGATAGCGGCCCAGTCCTTGCACTTCGACCAGTTGGGTATGCCCGCCGGATACCAGCAGTGCCACGAAGGGGAACGCAGGCGGCTCGTCTTCCAGCATCGGTGCCAGTAAGTGGCCTTCCATGTGATGCACGCCCAGTACGGGAATGTTTAACGCTCGTGCCATGCCGTGGGCGGTGCTGGCGCCCACCATTAATGCACCGACTAAGCCCGGGCCAGCGGTATAAGTAATACCGTCCAGGTCATGACGCGTTAGCTTGGCATCGCTGAGCACTTGCTCAATCAGCGGGAGCAGTTTGCGGGTGTGATCGCGAGAAGCGAGTTCGGGGACCACGCCGCCAAATTCGGCGTGCATGGCGATTTGACTGTAGAGCGCGTCGGCAAGCAGCCCTTTGCCGCCGGTTAGCGAAGTGTCATAAAGCGCAATGCCCGTTTCGTCGCAGGATGTCTCAATGCCCAGAACACGCATAAAAGGGGACTCTCAAAGGATGTGCAAAAAATATAAAGGTGAAAATCACAAGGTCAGTAGTCTAGCATTGTCGCTGCAAACGAGCGTAAGCATTTGCAAAGATGGCCAGCGACGACTAGACTACTGTGCGCTGTAAAACTGGGTCGTACACCGCGTTCTAGATCGTAATATCGCAGTGTACGTACTATCCGAACTCAAGACTCCTTAAGGTAGGTGAGTGCTTAATGCCTTCTGTAAAAGTACGTGATAACGAGCCGTTTGACGTCGCCCTGCGTCGCTTCAAGCGTTCTTGCGAAAAAGCCGGTGTTCTTTCTGAAGTACGCCGCCGCGAGCACTATGAGAAGCCGACTGCTGAGCGTAAACGCAAAGCGGCAGCTGCCGTAAAACGCCACGCTAAGAAAGTCCAGCGTGAGCAAAAGCGTTTCGAACGGCTCTATTGATCCGTACCCGAGGGGGCCGGAGCAGTTAGCTGGTCGTCTCAAGAGGGATGCCAAGCGGCCGCCACTAGGTGGCCGTTTGTTTTTGACTGTCGTTTTTAATGCTTTCGTTGGTTAAGACCGTCGCTGTTTATGATGATCTGATCTGGTAATGGGTCTGATGACCTTAGGCAGTGTTTTTAAAAACTGGTTTTGAAAACAGATTTTAAAAACAGGGCTTTTAAAAACAGTCTCGAAAGTTAGCGCTTTGCGCGAGGATGCCCGTAGTTCATGGCAGGCCAAATTCCACAGCGTTTCATTGATGACCTCTTAGGCCGCGTTGATGTGGTCGAGGTGGTCGGTGAGCGTGTGCAGCTTAAAAAAGCCGGCCGTAACTACTCCGGGCTATGTCCCTTTCATCAAGAGAAAACCCCGTCGTTCACCGTCAGCGCGGATAAGCAGTTTTATCACTGCTTTGGCTGCGGCGCTAATGGGAATGCACTACGCTTCTTGATGGAGTACGACAAGCTGCCGTTTCCCGAAGCGGTAGAGCAGTTGGCCGGGCGCTTGGGTATTGAGGTGCCTCGCGAAGGGGCTGACGACCCGCGTGCTCAGCAACGCGAAAAGAAGCGCAAAGAGGGCGTTAACCTGCTCGAACTCGCCGCCAGTTTTTATCGCGAGCGATTGAAGATGCAGGAAGGGCAGCCCGCCCAGCGTTATTTGACGGGTCGTGGGCTCTCGGGTGAGGTGATCAAGACCTATGGTATTGGTTATGCCCCGAGCGGTTGGGAGGCGCTGAAGCAGCATCTCAGCGAGCGCGGTATTGGTGAGCCGGTTCAGGTGGAGTATGGCCTGCTGATTCATCGTGAAGATACCGGGCGTACCTATGACCGCTTTCGGGATCGGGTAATGTTTCCGATTCGTGATCTGCGCGGACGTACGATTGCGTTCGGCGGCCGGGTAATGGGCGATGATCAGCCCAAATACCTCAACTCGCCGGAAACGCCCGTGTTTCATAAGGGGCGTGAGCTTTACGGCCTGTATGAAGCGCGCCAAGCCTCTAGCAAGCTTGAGCAGCTTGTCATGGTCGAGGGTTACATGGATGTGGTGGCGCTGGCGCAATTCGGTATTCATAACGCCGTGGCGACGCTGGGTACCGCCACCACGGAAGACCATTTAACTCGCCTGTTTCGACTGGTGAGTCGTGTGGTGTTCTGTTTTGACGGCGACCGTGCGGGAAGGCGGGCGGCGAGTCGGGCGTTGGAAACCGCGTTGCCGCAAATGATTGATGGCCGTGAAGCGCGCTTTCTGTTTCTACCGGAAGGTGATGACCCGGATACCCTGGTGCGCCGTGAAGGCACCGAGGCGTTTCAGGATCGCGTCACTTGTGCGATGCCGCTGTCGGAGTTTCTGTTCGAGCAGGCGGCCCAAGGGCGCGACTTAAATACGGTGGAAGGACGCGAGCGATTTGCCAGTCAGGTGCTTGAAGCATTGAACAAAGTGCCTGATGGCATGCTCAAATCACTACTGCTTGAGTCATTGGCGCAGCGTAGTGGGTTGGCGCAGGAGCAGTTGAAGGTATTGCTCGAAAAACGTGCCCAGGCGGCACAGCGCCATCTTGCCCAGGGGCAGCCAGAACAGAGTGAAATAGACTCGGCTTCAGGGAGTCCCAGCGCGGTCAAATTGGCGTCTACTCAGCCATCGCGCTCCCGCTCTCAGGTGCTTTCTCCTGTCGGGCGTATTGTGCAGCTTCTGCTACATGAGCCTAATTTGGTTGCAGCGCTACCTGATCATTTGGAATGGCTGCCAGAAGATGACGATACGCCGCTATGCCGAGAGCTGGTTGAACTGCTCAAAGCAGGGCGTTACCGCAGTCCGCAGGTGGTGTTGGCGCATTTTCAGGGCAGTCAGCAGGGGCAAGCTTTGGCAGCCTTCGCTAAGCGCGAATTGTTGATTCCAAAGGCAGATAGGGAAGCAGAGCTGAATGGCTGGGTGGAACATCTGCAGCATGTTCAGCGTCAGCGTTCTCCGCAAGAGGAGTACGCAGCGTTGCTGGCGCAGGAGCGCGCCGGACAAAAGTTAGATAAGGAGCAGCGCCAGCGTTTGGCAAGCTTGGTAATGGAGCTTGCACAGCGCCAATAAGGCGGTGTTTTGAGCGATGGGGTTGAATTCCTGCCGTATCAACACCAAATATAAGGTCAGCCACCGAGCGTTGGCCTAACCGAACAACCTAACACACCTGAATGACCGCGCAAATACGTCGAGCTGGAAAATTTCCTGCTTTTTACGCTATACTGTACGGCTTGTTGAGTTTAATCGATTCAGCGCTCCAGGTGTTTCATTCTTCTTCGTCGAGATAGGGTTTCTATGGCTGGAAATGCGCAGCAGCAGTCGCGTCTGAAGGAGTTGATCGCACGCGGCAAGGAACAGGGCTACCTGACCTATGCCGAGGTCAACGACCATCTACCCGAGGATATCGCCGACCCGGATCAAGTGGAAGACATCATTGGCATGATCAACGACATGGGTATAAGTGTCGCTGAAGAAGCGCCAGATGAAGACACTTTGATGATGTCGGATCAATCCACGGACGAGTCCGCTGCGGAAGAGGCCGTAGCGGCCCTTGCCGCCGTGGAAAGCGATGTAGGCCGCACCACTGACCCCGTCCGCATGTACATGCGTGAAATGGGCACGGTTGAGCTTCTTACCCGTGAAGGCGAAATTGAAATCGCCAAGCGGATCGAAGAGGGCACCCGTGAAGTGATGTCGTCTCTGGCCTATTTGCCGGGTGCCGTCGCGTCTATTCTAGACGCCTACGACGCTACCCAGGATGAAGAAGCGCCGGGGCGTCTTTCGGATCTATTTTCTGGTTTCATCGACCCGGATGAAGGTATTCCTGGTGTAGCAGAGGCCGAAGTGCCTGAGCCGGAACCCGAGCCCGAGATTGACGACGACGTTGATAGTGATGATGAAGAAGACGAAGACTCCACCGCCAGCGAAGGCGGTCCGGATCCCGAAGAAGCGCGTGCGCGTTTTGAGCAGATTCGCGAGCAGAACGCTTTAGTCGAAGCGGCGTTTGCCAAGCATGGTCGCGGTAGTGCCGAGCTAAAGGCCGAGCAGACTCGTCTAGCCGTGCTTTTCTCGCCGATCAAGCTGGTCCCCAAGCACTTTGAGCGCCTGGTTGGCCAAGTGCGTATCAGTGTCGAGCAAGTGCGTGCCCAGGAAAAAGCGGTCATGCAGCTGTGCGTGAAAAAAGCCAAGGTGCCGCGCAAAACCTTTATCAAGTCGTTTCCGGGTAACGAGTCACGCAAAACGTGGCTGGATGATTTTCAGGCAGCGCAGAGCAAGTACGCTGACCGTCTTGAGCCGCTGCGCGCCGATATCGCTCGTGCCCAGCGCAAGATCGCCTTTGAAGAAGACATGGTGCAGCTCTCGGTTGCCGATCTCAAAGAGGTAAACCGCAAGCTCTCCATTGGCGAAGCGAAAGCGCGTCGCGCCAAGAAAGAGATGGTTGAAGCTAACTTGCGCTTGGTTATCTCGATTGCCAAGAAGTACACCAACCGTGGTTTGCAGTTCCTGGATCTCATTCAGGAAGGCAACATCGGTCTGATGAAAGCGGTCGACAAGTTCGAATACCGCCGTGGCTACAAGTTCTCGACCTATGCCACGTGGTGGATTCGTCAGGCAATCACCCGTTCGATTGCTGATCAGGCGCGCACCATTCGTATTCCGGTGCATATGATTGAGACCATCAACAAGCTCAATCGCGTTTCGCGTCAAATGCTGCAGGAAATGGGTCGTGAGCCGACGCCGGAAGAGCTCGGCGAACGCTTGGAAATGCCCGAAGACAAAGTACGCAAGGTGCTCAAAATCGCCAAAGAGCCGATCTCCATGGAGACGCCGATTGGTGACGATGATGATTCACACCTGGGCGACTTTATCGAAGATGGCACCATGCTGCTGCCGATCGATATGGCCACCGGTGAAGGCCTTATCGAAGCGACGCGTAACGTATTAGGTGGCTTGACTGCACGCGAAGCAAAAGTGCTGCGTATGCGTTTTGGTATCGATATGAATACCGACCATACGTTGGAAGAGGTAGGCAAGCAGTTTGACGTGACGCGTGAGCGAATCCGTCAGATTGAAGCCAAAGCGTTGCGTAAGCTGCGTCACCCCAGCCGCTCTGAGCCGCTGCGTTCATTCCTTGATGAGTGATCGATAGCTGCTAATACCTAAATAGTGGCTAAGACCTAAAAAGCCCGCCGTTCACTGAACGGCGGGCTTTTTTATGTTTGGTCTAGTGTAATGGGTCTGCCAATAGAAAGCGTTATGCAGGCGTTTGGCGTTGTGTCTTATAAATGCGCCGAGCCAACAGCAGCAGCTCCAGTGTGGCGATCAAAATCAAGCTGTAACCGAGAAGCTCCACGACTTCTTCAGCGACACTCTTAAAGGTGCCTGAATAGCTATCTTCGAGTATTAATTGCCAAAACTCTTGCCGGCCATACAGGCGCGAGAAGATATACGTGGTCAGTACGCCCGCTGTAAACAAGCCAAAGGCGAAAGTATTGCTGTAATGGGCAAACTCAACGAGGAAGCGATTACGTTGCTTAACCACCCAAAAGAGTGCTGGGAAAATGATCAGCGCTACTAGCACTTTCCAAGTGTTATCAGCGACATAGTTATCCAGGAAATGATCTTGCTCGCGCACCAGTGAGGCCGCTACAAACGCGAGTAGCAGCAGGCTGACGGTGGGCCATACCCTAAGCACCTGGCGAATATAAAGCAGCATGGCGCAGCAGGTGGCCAGCACGAGTGTTTGCGTAAACTCGGTAAAACCCAATTCAGAAAACCGCACTGAGGGAAGATAGAGCGCTTCAAGATAGGCGCCTTGGGCAATTGCCCCAATGAAAAATACGTATAACACTGCACGTATTAAAATAGTTTGAAACCCTATTGGCCAGGGAGGTGAAGAAGACATACCGACATCCATTGTGGGTAAGCAGCGTCGTAACGTGCATATGCAAACATGCAGGGGTGAATGTTCATTATATCGTCACACTTCTGTGTTCGCACGTCGATATTGTGGTTATTCGCTCGACGTTTGGTCATCGCCCCTGCAAAGTGTTAAATGGGCAGGCAATAACAACGTTGTGAGGGAGTATCGGCATGGCTATTAGTGTGTTTGATCTTTTTCGTATTGGTATTGGACCCTCCAGTTCCCATACGGTCGGGCCGATGCGCGCTGCGCGTGATTTTGCCATGGCGCTCGAAGACGCCTCCGTCACGCGAGTCGTGGTAAGACTTCATGGCTCACTGGCCGCCACCGGCGTGGGTCACGGTACTGATCAAGCGGTGATCATGGGACTGATGGGGGAGGCGCCCGAAAGCATCGACCCCGACACTATTGCATCGCGATTAAAACAACTTGATGAGAGCGAACCACTGTTGCTTGCCAATGGCCAGCAAATCGCCTTTGAGGTTGGCAGCGATGTGGAGTGGGATGAAACCTGCCTGCCGTTTCATCCTAATGCCATGGTGTTGAGCGCTTACTGCCATGGCACACTGATAGCGACGAACACATATTACTCACTAGGCGGCGGCTTCTATGTTGATCAGGCCAAGGCGGATCAAGGCGAGGTGGGTGAGGACAGTACGCCGCTGACATATCCCTTTAATACGGCGGAGGAGCTGCTCGCACTCTGCCGGCAGCATCAACTGCGCATTAGTCAGTTGATGCTTGAAAACGAGAAGGCTTGGCGTAGCGAATCGGCCATTCGTGAAGAGCTGCTGACTATTTGGCAAGCGATGAGTGACAGCATTGACAATGGCCTGCGTGCCACAGGGCATTTGCCTGGAGGGTTAAATGTGCGCCGCCGTGCGCAGTCTTTGCATCAGCAATTACTGAGTCCGCCAGAAAATCAGCGCCTGATTGTGTCGAGTTTTACTGTGATGGATTGGGTCAATGTATTTGCGCTGGCGGTGAACGAGGAGAACGCCGCTGGGCGGAGGATGGTCACCGCACCGACTAACGGGGCGGCGGGCATCGTGCCAGCCGTATTGGCGTACTATTTGAAATTTGAGCCCGACGCTAGCGAGGCGGATGTAGTGGATTTTCTGCTCACAGCCGGGGCAGTCGGCATTTTGTGTAAAAAGAATGCTTCCATCTCGGGCGCTGAAGTAGGCTGCCAAGGCGAGGTGGGCTCCGCCTGTGCAATGGCGGCCGCTGGGCTTGCCGAAGTGCTGGGCGGCACGCCGGGCCAAGTGGAAAACGCTGCTGAGATCGGCTTGGAGCATAATCTGGGGTTAACCTGCGACCCGGTGGGCGGCCTTGTCCAAGTGCCTTGTATAGAGCGCAATGCGATCGCCTCCGTCAAAGCCATTAATGCCGCGCGTATGGCGCTGCATGGCGATGGCGAGCACTTTATATCGCTGGATAAAGTGATTCGCACCATGCGCGATACCGGCCGCGATATGCAGGATAAGTACAAAGAGACCTCTAAAGGCGGGCTCGCCGTTAATGCTATTGAGTGCTAAGCAGCGGTTTCTTAACTAAGCGAGTCCTTGGGCAAGACGCTAGCAATATTGGCGACCAGATAATCTACCAACTGGCGTATTTTAGGCGATAGATGGCGGTGGCGAGGGTAGACCGCCCACACAGCGGTATCGTGGTGCTGAAAAGGCTCCAGCACGGCGACCAGCTCGCCGCTGGCTAAGTAGGGGGCCACGTAGTAGTCCGGCAACTGGGCAAGCCCCAACCCCTTGCGCGCGGCGTCCAGCAGCGCCGGGCCGGAATTGCCGCTCCAGCATCCCTCGACACGGACTTCCCGGCGTTGGCCGTTCACTTCAAATAACCAGTTAGGTCGTGAGCCAATCAAGCAACGATGTTGGCTAAGTTCAGCCAGGGTATGCGGGCGCGGCGCTTGGCGAAAATAGCTCTGCGAGCCGACGATATATTCGCGCCGGTCGCATAGGCGCCTAGCGATTAGGCTGGAATCCTTTAACACCCCCATTCGAATGGCAATGTCGTAGCCCTCTTCAATCAATTCCACCGGCCGGTTAGTGAAGTGCATATGCACGTCCAACTGAGGGTGTAGACACTGAAAGTCGTTAACCAGCGGGGCAATAAAACGCTCTCCAAACGTAGTGGCCGAGGTGAGTTTAAGCAAGCCGTTAGGCTTGCCTTGCAGTTCGCTAAGCGCTTGTTCAGCATCGCGCAGCCCATCAAAAAGATGACGACAGTGCTCAACGTAAGTAGCCCCTGCATCGGTCAGGCGGATTTGCCGCGTGGTGCGGTAGAATAATTGTACGCCCAGCTGATTTTCGAGCTGGCTGACCAAACGACTGATATGCGAAGTGGATACTTTTAAGTGGCGGGCAGCGGCAGAGAACGTGCCCAAACGCACTACCTCGACAAACGCTTCGATACGGCTCCAGTGCTGCATGTTGATTCCTTAGGTCGACGGCGATTGTTGCTGAGTGACAATAATCTTATGAGTGTATCCCGCTTTATCTACTGCGCCTAGCTGACCTACACTGCTCGCATCGTTGGCGTATCAATGGAGTGTATAGCTTATGTCTAAATTCTTATCTCAGTGGTCGCGCGGTGCGCTGGCCGTTGCTATTAGTGCTGGCTGTGCCGCTAGTGCTCAGGCAGAGCTACCTACGCAACAGCAAGAACAGGCTCCCGGCTGGTTTCGTATGATGGTTGGGGAGTATGAAGTCACCGCTCTCTACGATGGTCATACAGCGATTGATACTTCTTTGCTAAAAGGCATGGAGCAAGAAGAGATTCTTCGCCATCTGGATGCGCTATTTATTGATGCGGAAAGCGGTATGCAAACCGCGGTTAACGCTTTTCTTATTCATACTGGCGAGAATCTGGTGTTGGTCGATGCCGGGTCTGCCGCCTGCTTTGGCCCCTCGCTTGGTCAGGTAGAGAGCAACCTCCGCGCATCAGGCTACTCGCCAGAAGATGTCGACACGGTGTTGATGACCCATTTACATCCGGATCATGTGTGCGGTTTAGCCAATGAGAGTGGCGAGGCGGTTTATCCAAACGCTGAGTTACGTGCCAGCCAAGCCGATGCTGGTTTTTGGTTGGATGAGGAGCGTGCGGCAGCGGCGCCCGAAGGTAATCGAGCGTTCTTTGAAATGGCCCAAGACGCGGTAGCGCCTTATCAGGAAGCGGGTCGCTTCAACCCCTTTACAGCAGGTGATGAAGTGCTCATGGGCATTGTTGCTCAAGATACTCATGGCCATACTGTTGGTCACTCAAGCTTTATGCTCAATAGCGATGATGACGCCATGCTGGTATGGGGAGACGTAGTGCACAGCTACGGCGTGCAGTTTGCCGACCCTACGGTGGCTATTGAGTTTGATTCTAATCCAGAGCAAGCCGTGCGCACGCGGGAAAGTGTGCTCGAAAGCGCCGTTGAAGATAAGCACTGGATCGCCGGTGCCCATATGCCTTTCCCTGGTATTGGACATATCATAGAAGATGAACAAGGGTATCGCTGGCTGCCAATTGAATTTGCCCCGGTAGCAGCTGACGAGTAACGCATTCGTAATAGTGGTTGAAGTAATGAACATTGAGGAGCCGAAATGAAGTCACGCGCAGCTGTTGCACTAGAAGCGGGTAAGCCGCTCGAATTAGTTGAGATTGATGTTGAAGGCCCAAAAGCGGGCGAAGTACTGGTTAAAATGGCAGCGACTAGCGTCTGTCATACCGATGCCTACACGCTTTCTGGAGCTGATCCGGAAGGTAATTTTCCCGCCGTATTGGGTCACGAAGGGGCCGGCGTCGTTCAAGAAGTAGGCGAGGGCGTTACCAGCCTTAAGCCGGGCGACCATGTGATCCCGCTCTACACCGCCGAGTGCGGCAAATGTAAATTCTGTTTGTCGGGTAAAACCAACCTGTGCGGCAGCGTGCGCGCTACCCAGGGTAAGGGGGTCATGCCTGACGGTACCTCGCGGTTCTCCCTAGACGGTAAGATGCTTCATCACTACATGGGCACCTCTACGTTCAGCGAGTACACGGTGTTGCCAGAAGTCTCCCTAGCGGTGGTGTCTAAAGAAGCCCCTATGGATAAAATCTGCCTGCTGGGCTGCGGTGTGACTACCGGCATCGGTGCAGTGCTGAATACCGCCAAAGTAGAGCCGGGCGCTACGGTGGCGGTGTTTGGCCTTGGTGCGATTGGTCTTGCTGTTATTCAGGGTGCGGTGATGGCCAAAGCGGGTCGAATTATTGCCATTGACGTTAACGCTGATAAGTTCGAGCTGGCCAAGCAGTTTGGCGCTACCGATTTTGTGAACCCGAAAGAGTATTCAGACCCGATCCAACAAGTCATTGTCGATATGACCGATGGCGGTGTCGACTACTCCTTCGAGTGTATCGGCAACGTTAACGTGATGCGTTCGGCGCTGGAGTGCTGCCATAAAGGCTGGGGCGAATCGATCGTGATTGGTGTCGCCGGGGCCGGTGAAGAGATTTCGACACGGCCGTTTCAACTGGTCACCGGGCGCGTCTGGAAAGGATCCGCCTTTGGTGGCGTCAAAGGGCGCAGCGAGCTACCGGGTTACGTTGATCGTTATATGAACGGTGAGATCAATATCGACGACTTCATTACCCACGATATGCCGTTTGAGAAGATCAACGAAGCGTTTGATTTACTGCATGCGGGTAAGAGCATTCGTACCGTACTGCATTACTGAGTATCATTGCTGAAACTGATAGCTAGCACGTGTAAAACGCGGCGGGGAGACCTGCCGCGTTTGCTGCATTTAAAGGAACCTGCCCATGAGCATGAGTGAAACTTTAGAACTGGTGTCCGCTAACCGTAGTTTTGGTGGCTGGCATAAGCGCTACCGCCATTACTCCCGTGCGCTGGATTGCGACATGGTCTTTGCCGTTTACCTGCCTCCCCAGGCGGAAAACGAGCGCGTACCGCTGCTTTGGTGGCTCTCGGGGCTAACCTGCAATGACGAAAACTTTATGCAGAAAGCGGGCGCTCACCGTATTGCCGCCGAATTGGGTGTGGCGATTGTCTGCCCTGACACCAGCCCCAGAGGCACGGATTTGCCTGGCGAACACGAAAGTTTTGATCTGGGATCCGGGGCTGGGTTCTATGTCAACGCGACTGAGGAGCCTTGGAAGTCTCACTATCGCATGTACGACTATGTGATTGAGGAGCTGCCTTCGGTAGTACGCCAGCACTTCCCGGTGAATGGTCGCGAATCCATTAGTGGCCATTCGATGGGTGGGCATGGCGCTTTGATTCTGGCACTACGTCATCCAGGTCGTTTCCGCTCAGTATCGGCTTTTTCACCGGTGGTGAATCCAATGAACTGCCCCTGGGGGCAGCAAGCCTTTACTGCCTATCTAGGTGAAGATCAGTCACGCTGGCGTCAGTACGACGCCTGTGAACTGGTGGCTAATGGTGCATCCCGTCAGCGACTGTTTATCGACCAGGGCGAAGCGGATCAGTTCTTAGAAGAGCAGCTTCAGCCTGAGCGTTTAGAAGCCGTTTGTGAAGAGCACGATCATCCGTTAACACTGCGCCGTCAGCCGGGCTACGATCACAGTTACTTCTTCATTGCCTCGTTCATTGAGGATCATCTGCGCTATCATGCAGACCACCTCATGAAGCGTTAAGGATTACTGGATGCTCAATCGTTCGCTGCGCCGTTTTATGCGTCTGCTATGGCGGATTGTATGGCGCAGCGTATTAGCGTTTGTGCTGCTATCAGTCGCGCTGGTAGTGCTGTTTCGCGTTGTTCCTCCACCGGGCTCGATGGTGATGGTTGAGCGCAAAATACAGAGTTGGATCCATAGTGAGCCGATTCGACTACAGCGCGAGTGGCGCGGTTGGGATTCGCTCTCTGACAACGCCAAACTGGCAGTGATTGCCGCAGAGGATCAGCGCTTTCCGCATCATAGTGGATTTGATCTTGTCGAATTACGCCGCGCGCTGCAGGCCAGTCGGGACGGCGGAAGGCTACGCGGTGCCAGCACCCTGAGCCAGCAAACGGCGAAAAACGTGTTTCTATGGACCGGCCGAAGCTGGACGCGCAAGGGGCTAGAGGCGTGGTTCACGCTGCTGATTGAGATACTCTGGAGTAAGCAACGTATTCTTGAGGTTTATCTCAATGTCGCTGAGTGGGATCGCGGCGTGTTTGGGTTGGAGGCAGCGGCTCAGCACTATTTCGGCGCCTCTTCCCATTCCCTTACCGAGCGCCAAGCCAGCTTGCTGGCCGCTATTTTACCCAGCCCGTTAACGCGTAGCGCCGCAAGGCCCGATGCTCAGGTTGAGCGGCGCAGCCAGTGGATACGCCAGCAGATGCGTAACTTAGGCGGAGCTGATTATCTGCAACAACTATAGTTTAGGATGCTGATATAAAAGCATTGATAGCCGATTAGGTCATATTTTTATTCACATGACCTAATGGTATTGCCTAACGGTATTTGGCGTCATCAATTTCCGCCAATGCTTCTAAATTTGGGTAGGAAAAGTAGTAGCCTTGCTGCATCGGAATACCCAATTCAACTAGGCAGCGAGACTCTTCACGGGTTTCAACGCCCTCAGCAATTAGCTGTGTTCCCAATGTGCTTGCTAGCGCCACTAGGCTACGAAGTATGGCTTGTCGACGCTTATCACTATCGCATTCCATTACCAGGTCGCGGTCAAGTTTCAGCGTATCTGGCCGCAGGTCTGTCAGTAGATCGAGGTTGGCATAGCCATTACCAAAGTCATCCAGTGACGTGGTAAAGCCCATCTCACGGTAACTTTCGATAATCCGACGCATATGCCCACGATCTTTAACCCGCTCAGTTTCGGTTATTTCAAAATTGAGCTGCTCGGTAGGCCAGCCAACACGGTGCGCTGTTTCAAGGGTGGCTTGAATGCACGCTCTTGGTTCGTAAACCGCATTGGGTAGAAAGTTAATCGAGAGCTTTTCCTGCATACCCAGCTTGCTGGCTAGCTCTATGGCCTTGATACGGCACGCCTGGTCAAAGCGGTACATCAAATCCTTTGTCACTTGCTCAAGTATTGAAAAGGCAGATTCACCATTGGGCCCGCGCACTAACGCTTCGTAGTAAATAATTTCTCGCTGACTAACATCGACGATTGGTTGAAATGCCATCGTAAATGCAAAAGGTACCGGTGAATCGCAACGGTTACAGTGTCCGTTCACCCTGGCACAGTGGTGTTGTACTGACATGTTTATCCAAACCCTGTTCTACAAAACCTTGTTATCGTCTAGTCGCCCCATGGGCGGGTTTTCGAATCACCATCACTACCCCTGTGATGGCAATCACCATTCCCGCAAGCCCCAATAGGGGTAGACGTTCGTCAAATAACCACCACGCCTGAAGCGCCGTGACGGGTGGCACAAGATAAAAAAGACTCGCTACCCGCGAGGCTTCCCCCTTTTTAATCAAGGCCATAAGTAACAGGATAGCGGCAATTGAGAGAATCAACACCAGCCAAGCAAGGGTAAGTACAAAAGTACTACTCCATTCCACCTGGCGTGTCTCAAATAGCAGTGCACCACTCCCTAGTAGGACACCTGCCGCCAAGTATTGGATAACCGCCCCAGAAAGCAGCGGCATACTGGTGCAATATCTTTTCTGATAAAGCGTACCCAACGAAATGCCCATTAAAGCGGCAGTGACGCATAGTAAAGCGCTAATACCGAAGCCATCAAAAAGGGATTCACCAATCTCTAGCTTACTGCCGAGGACTAAGCAGATTCCGATTAAACCCAGGCTTAACCCCACCCACTGAAGCCGTGTCAGCTTTTCCCCTAATAGTGGCCCGGCAAAGGCGGCAGTTAAAAGCGGCTGAAGACCGACAAGCAGCGCCGCTAGCCCGGCCGGCATACCTAAGTAAATGCCATAGAAGACACCACCTAAGTAAGCGCCGTGAACTAGAAAGCCCGATATGGCGATGTGTGTCCATAACCTAGGTGATGTTGGCCAAGGAATGCGCATTAAGAGCGCCAACGGAATTAACAGCAGTAAGGTCAGCACGAAGCGTATGAACAGAAACGTGAAGGGTTCGGCATAAGGCAGGCCAAATTTGGCGCCAATAAAGCCTGTGCTCCAAAGAAGAACAAAAATAGCGGGCATAGCAGCCAAGCCCGCAGAAGAGAGGTCGTTATATTTTAAACTGTTGAATTTATTGGTCATTATTTTTCCGTAGTGGCGTGTTTAGATCATTTATTTGATACATATAGTTCTTTTTGTTACTAACTTTTACATAATAAATTGAACCTGCTTGAATCAGGCGCGTCACAGTTGGCACATACATAACGCAATATTGAGGTTTGTTACTATGCAACGTATGACTGCTCTGTTCTCCGCTGCCCTGCTCGCTACTGGTTTAATGACGGCTACTGCTCATGCCCAGCAAGATCAGGATTCAGCACAAGATCCAATGGCAACTCAGCAAGCAGCACCTGCCCAGGATTTCTCTGACGATCAGCTCCAGCAGTTCGCCGATGCTTCTCAAGAAATTGCGGTTATTTCTCAAGAATATACCCAGCGTCTGCAGGAAGCGGAAGATGAATCAGCGCAGCAGGAAGTGCGCACTGAAGCTAACGACCGCATGATCGAAGTGGTCGAAGACAGCGGCTTAGATGTTGATACCTTCAATGCAATTGGTCAATCTATTCAGCAAGACCCAGAAATGATGCAGCGTGTTCAGGAAATGGCTAGCCAATCCTAAGCTGAGTCATTGATATCAGCTGATAGCCTTCTAGTGTAGCTAGTTTACTAAATTAATTAGCCACGTAACTATCAGTTCGGCTTCGGCCACCAAAGCCCGGTGCTTATTGCATCGGGCTTTTTCATGTTGGCTTCTTCAATAATGAATCTTTTCAACAAGGTCGCCTTATTGTGCATCGTGGGTTTACCTTACCTAGCCTACCCGCCACACTTTACGTTATATGTTGATTATTCAGTCAATTGACCGGCAAGCCTAAGGAGTCCGTATGGATGTCGAACTGCTAGAAATACGCCAGCATATGGGGCGGTTTCCCCCGTTTGATGGGCTGTCGGATGATCTTCTCGATGCCATCGCAGAACAGGTGGAAGTGAGCTATTTCAAAACTGGAAGTAGTATTTTAGAGCTCAATGAGACGTTAAGTGACCTTTGCTATATTCGCAGTGGCGCTGTAGAGGTCTATCGTAGCCAGGGAGAGCTATATAACCGCCTGGGTGAAGGCGATATTTTCGGTCACTTTAGCCTGCTGCGTAACCACAAAGTGCGCTTCCCAGCCCAAGCGATTGAAGATACTTTAATCTACTTTATCCCTAACGCAGTCTTCCAACGTCTGTGTGAAGAAGATGACCATTTTGCTGATTTTGTTGAGCTAGAACGGCCACGGCTAGAAACCGCCGCCGAGCAGCAAAAGAAATCCAATGACATGATGGTCACGCGGATACGCAAACTGCTGACTCGATATCCGGTAATGGTTGAAGTTTCTACCAGCGTTCAGCAAGCCGCTCAGCAGATGAGCGAAGCCCAAGCCTCTGCGCTATTAGTATTGAAAGAGGGGAGTGACAACCCACGCTTCAGCTTCAAAGACAGCGAGGGCCAAACATGGCAGATGTGCGGAATTATAACCGATAGTGATTTTCGCACTCGCATTGTGGCTGAGGGGCTATCGCCACAAACTAAAGTGGGCGAAGTGGTTTCCTCGCGCTTAATTACTATTCAATCAGATGCCTCGGTCTATGAAGCCATGCTGACGATGCTGCGCAGTAATGTGCATCACCTGCCTGTGCTCTATCGTCAGCGTCCGGTAGGCGTCGTGCATCTTTCCGATATCATTCGTTATGAAACCCATAGCGGTCTCTATCTGGTTAGTAATATTTTTAACCAATCCAGTACCCAAGGGTTAGCACGCTTAGCACCGGATGTACGCGCGGCGTTTGTACGAATGGTACAAGAAGGGGCCAATTCTCAGATGGTGGGTAGTGCACTTTCCACCATCGGGCGTAGCTTTACCCGCCGGCTGCTAGAAATGGCCGAAGCGGAACTAGGTCCGCCGCCAGTGCCTTACTGCTTTATGGTCAATGGGTCCATGGCGCGCAATGAGCAGAGCATTGTTACCGATCAAGACAATGCGCTGATCCTCTCCGATGAATTTGTTCCCGAACAGCACGACGCTTACTTTCACGCCTTGGCGAAAATTGTTAGCGATGGTTTGGACGCCTGCGGCTATACCTATTGCAAAGGTGACGTGATGGCGACCAATACACAGTGGCGCCAGCCATTAAGTGTTTGGAAGCGCTATTTTCAGGATTGGATGGCCAATCCGACGCCAGAAAGGCTGCTGCACAGTTCGATATTCTTTGACCTGGATAGCTGTTATGGCGAAGACCACTATGTAGAAACGTTGCAAGACCTGATTGCTGAAACAGCACCCAAATCGCCGCTATTTTTAGCCGCCATGGCGCGAAATGCCTTAAACCGCACACCGCCGTTAGGGTTTTTCCGTACCTTTGTTATGGAGCAGGACGGCAAGCATAACAACTCCATTAATCTAAAACGGCGGGGCACCGCACCGATGGTGGATTTGGTACGTATCCATGCCTTGGCTTGCGGCTCCAAAGCGCAGAACTCTTTCCAGCGTTTGAATGACATTGGAAACACCCAGTTATTAGCGACCGGGATGAGCGACAAATTGAGCTATGCGTTTGAGTTTCTGTGCATGTCACGATTGCGCCATCAAATGATCGACCTGCAAGAAGATCGTCTACCGGATAACAATATTGAACCGGAGAATGTCGAGGATAGCGAGCGCCACACCCTGAAAGACGCTTTCCAGGTGCTTAGCAATGCGCAAAAATTTCTGAAGTTCCGCTACCCGATGCCCGCTCAGCGGCAGGGGCGCTGAGATGTTTGGAATACGACCACGTCAGAAAATCACTCAGGCCGATTGGGCGGGCTATATGGCCCAGCGGGCTCAGCAGGCAGACAGTTCGGCGATCCAGCAGTTTTTCAGTACCCCGCTACCTGATCCGGAAACCCCGATTGCCGAGGTGCCTATGGTGGCACTTGATATGGAAACCACCGGGCTGGATGAGCGGCGCCATGCCATTGTCAGTATTGGTCTTGTGCCGTTTACCCTTAATCGCATTAAGCTTGCCGAGCGGCGCTACTGGGTGGTGAATCCTTCGCGGCCGCTGGCGGAAGCCTCGATTGCCTACCACCACATTACCCACTCAGAGATTGCCCAGGCGCCAGATTTAGACGTAATATTGGATGAGGTGTTAGCGGCGTTAGCGGGTCGATTAGTCGTCGTTCACTTCCGCAGTATCGAGCGGCCTTTTTTAGATGCCGCTGTCAAAGCTCGCCGTGGGGAAGGGGTGCTGTTTCCTATGATCGATACCATGTCGCTGGAGGCGCGGCTCCATCGTCAAACGCTTTGGGCACGTTTTCGTCGTTGGTTGGGCCGCCCACCGGTTTCGATACGTTTGCACGCTAGCCGCGAACGCTATGGTTTGCCTGCCTATCAAGGCCACCACGCCCTGGTGGATGCGCTGGCGACGGCAGAGTTACTACAGGCGCAAATTGCCACCCATTACCGGCCCGATACACCCTTAAAAGATATTTGGTGTTAAAGGCTATCAATAAAAAACGGGCAACCCACTGGGTTGCCCGTTTGCTTTACGGCGTAAGTAGACCGAAGGCTTAAACCGCTTTTGGCTCGCTCATCAACCCTTTGATAATGGCATAACACGCCACTAGCAATATGATGGTGAACGGGAAGCCGGTTGATACAGCCATGGTCTGGAGTGCCGTTAGGCCACCGCCGAGCAGTAGTGCAATGGCAATCGCGCCTTCAATGATCGCCCAGAACACGCGCTGTGGTTTCGGTGCATCGACCTTACCGCCCGCGGTAATCGAGTCGATAACCAACGAGCCGGAGTCAGAGGAGGTCACAAAGAAGATAATCACTAAAATGATCGCGATGAACGAGGTGATTTGTGACAGCGGCAGCTGCTCCAGCATGATGAAGAGCTGCAGATCGACGCCAGCGTCACGTACGGCTTCAATACCCTGGCTGACATATTGGTCAATGGCGGTGCCGCCGAAGGTGGTCATCCACAGTACAGATACCACAGAAGGCACGATCAATACGGATACCAGGAACTCACGAACGGTACGACCACGCGATACCCGGGCGATAAACATGCCGACATACGGAGACCAGGAGATCCACCATGCCCAGTAGAAGGCCGTCCAGCCTTGGCTGAAGTTGGCATCTTCACGGCCAAATGGGTTTGATAGCGCCGGCAGGTGAACCGCATAGTTCCAAAGGTTCTCAAAGAAACCGGTGGCAATCAGCAGCGTAGGGCCAACCGCGATCACAAAGAACAGCAGTAGCGCGGCCATTACAATATTGATTTTGGACAGCAGCTGCACGCCCTTATCGACACCCGCTAAGATGGAGCCAATCGCGATGATCGTAATACCAACGATCAGCAGGATCATGGTGATATCGCTTTCCGGCGCGCCGAACAAGTAGGTAAGGCCTGCAGCGGCCTGAGTGGCACCTAAGCCCAGTGATGTGGCTAGGCCAAATAGAGTGGCGAAGACGGCCAGAATATCAATGATATGGCCTGGCCAGCCCCAAACACGCTCACCCAAAATCGGGTAGAACACTGAACGCATGGAGAGCGGCAGGCCCTTATTGAACGAGAACAGTGCTAGCGAAAGCGCCACGACCGCGTAAATTGCCCAGGGGTGAAGGCCCCAGTGAAAGATCGTGGCCGCCATGCCTAGTGCAGCCGCCCCTGCGGCATTACCCTCAGCGCCCGCCAGCGGAGCCCAGTCTCCACCGTCAAAGGATGTGCCAAAGTGAGTCAGCGGTTCATTGACGCCGAAGAACATCAGGCCAATGCCCATGCCCGCGGCAAACAGCATTGAGAACCAGCCCATATAGGTAAAATCAGGCTTGGCATCGGCCCCACCAATGCGGATTTTACCTAAGGGAGAAACAATCAGGCCTAAGCACAAAATGACGAATATATTAGCAGCTAAAATAAAGAACCAAGCTAGATTGCCGGTCAAGAAGCCGAAAATGGCGTCATAAATAGGCGCAATAGTGTCTTGCAGCGCAAGTGTTAGCACCACAAACAGCAATACAACGACTGCCGAAATGCTAAACACCTTCCCGTGCAGGTCAAGATTGAGACCCATGGTGTTCGTGGTGATGTTGTCTTGCCCGATGACATAATCGGTGTCAATCAGATTCGCCGCACCCTGTGGGGCAGGTATGCCTTCAGAGACCTGCTCTTCAGGGGGGCGTTTATCGTCGTGGTTATCCACTGGAGCCTCTCTATTTCGATCAAGGTATGTCAATCAAAAGATGTTGAACAAAAACCAAAATGTGGTCATCAACCAACATTGCATGGCGTACGTTAAGGCGCACAATAGCAAATCTGTTAAAACAGTGTTCAACGTATTGTGAACCATAGCGCTTAATACGGTGCTTAACACAGCACTTAAAACGGTACTTACAACGACAACAGAGGGCCGAAGCCCCCTGCTATAGCTTGCTCGTATAGTTTTAGCTATCGAGCCACTGTTCCACTACGTCTTGGTTGTCTTCAACCCACTGCTTTGCGTTCTCGTAGGGGTCGCTGCCATCTTCCTGATTCATCAGCATGACTTCCCCCATCTGCTCTGGCGTCCATTCGAAAGCATCGAGAATGGCATAGGCTTCTGGCATGTCTTCTTCCAGGCCTTCGCGAACCGCGGTATGGATCTGCTCTGCACCACCGTAGACATTTTCAGGATCTTCTAGGTATTTGAGGTCAAAGCGGGCGAACATCCAGTGAGGCGTCCAGCCGGTAACAACAACGTTTTCTTCGTTATTAATGGCACTCGAAAGCGCTGCCGTCATCGTGGCGCCACTACCGCTACGCAGTTCCAGGTCAAGGTCATAGGTATCCACAACCTCTTCGGACAGCGACATTAAGCCTGCGCCGGGGTCAATACCGATGATCTCGTTATTAAAGCTGTCAGTGTTATCGTTAAGGTCAGCAATGGAGTCGACGTCGGTGTACTCAGGTACAACGAGGCCTAGCTTGGTGCCGTCCAGGTTGGGACCCAGGTCTTCTATGCTATCACCCAAGCGTTCCATGTAATCGGCGTGAGTGGTTGGCAGCCAAGCGGCAACGATAGCATCCGCATCGCCAGAAGAGAGCGCTTGGAACATGGCAGCAGCAGAAAGCGAGGTGAGATCCACCTCATAGCCTGCTTGCTCAAGTACTGCGGCAACCACGTTGGTGGAAGCAACTTCAGATGACCACTCGACGTAGGCCAGGTTAACGGTGCCTTTCTCTTCCTCGGCTTGCGCTGTACTGCTGATAGCGATGCCTGTACCAGCTAACAGTGCCAGTGAAGCGATACGGATACGGAGGTTCAATGTGCGATGTTTCATTCACTTTCTCCCTTGGGTATACATTTATTAATGTGACGATTTGCTGCCAAACACAGCATGCTTAGCCAGAAGCGACTTAGCAAGCGGTTGGCTCAACGCAGTCGCTTCTGCCGTTTTGCTTAATTGATGCATTTTTCCGGTTATCGGGTCTTTCTCAGTGATTGCGTCAAGCGGTCAAGCAGCATGGCTAGAATAACCACCGCAATGCCCGCTTCAAAACCATCGCCAGGACGCAGACGTTGAATAGCGCGCCATACTTCGCTGCCCAAACCATCCGCACCGATCATGGCGGCAATCACTACCATGGAGAGCGCCAACATGATGGTCTGGTTGATACCCGCCATGACTGTGGGTAATGAAAGCGGCAGCTGTACTTTGAACAGTTTCTGACCCCGTGTAGCGCCATAAGCATCAGCGGCTTCGATGAGCTCTACAGGAACTTGACGAATACCCAGCGTGGTAAAGCGAATCGCTGGTGGCATCGAAAAGATGACCGTCGCAAAAATTGCTGAGACGGAGCCAATGCCGAAAAACGGAATCGCGGGAATCAAATAAACAAACGCTGGCATGGTTTGCATGAAGTCCAGAATCGGCATTATCACGCGGTAAAGCCGATTGGATAGCGCCGCAGCGATGCCCACAGGTAATGCAATGACCACTGCCACCATGGTGGCAAATACCACCAGCGTGAGCGTTTCGATCATTGGATTCCAGAGGTCTAGGTTCCAAATCAACGCTAAACCAGCGACAGCGCCTATTGCTAAGCGAACGCCCGCCAGTTTCCAGCAGAGCAGGGCTATCAAACCGAGCAGTGCCCACTCAGGCAGCCACATTAGGCTGTCGTTTAAAAAATCAATGCCGGTTTGAGTGAAGCGTGAGATGCCACGGGTAACCAGGGAGTATTCGCTGGTCAACCAGGTCAGGCCGCTTTCAATCCAATCACCTAGCGGGATGCGTGGGATTTCCATTATTGCTCTCCTGCTCGTGCCAGTTCATCAAGTACTGCGCCTTTTACCACCACGCCAAGCAGTTGCTCTTGCTGATCAATCACGGCAATAGGGAAGCTCTTTTCACTAAACATGGCAAACAGGTTATGCAGCGGCTCATCCATAGGGACTTTGCGGAAATCTTGGGTTAAATAGGGAATGATTGAGTCAGCCCCTTCTTCAATCGCACGGCTAGCGGCATCCACCTCCAGCAGGCCGAGCAGACGACGGTCGCGATCAACGACATAGATAGAGTCGATAGTGTGGTCGCGCATACGGTGCAGGGCGGTACGCGGGCCATCGCTTTCGCGGGCGGTGGTGCGTAGCGGACGCATGGCGCTTTCAGCGGTCAGAATACGTGACCGATCAACCCCTTCGATAAAGCGCCGCACGTAGTCATCCGCAGGTTTAGTCAGAATTTCTTCCGGCGTGCCGATCTGCACCACTTCACCATCTTTCAGCAGCACGATGCGATCACCAATATTGAGCGCCTCATCCAGGTCATGGGTGATGAAGACGGTAGTCTTTTGCATTTTGGATTGCAGTTGCAAAAGCTCTTGCTGCATGTCTTTACGAATCAGCGGGTCGAGTGCGGAGAAGGCTTCATCCATTAACAGCACGGTGGCATCGTTGGCCAACGCACGGGCTAGGCCAACGCGCTGCTGCATGCCGCCGGAGAGTTGATTGGGGTAGGCGTCTTCCCAGCCCTCCAAGCCAACCTGTTTCAGCGAGTCATGAGCAATCTTGTGCCGTTCTGCTTTCTCTACGCCGCGAATTTCCAAACCGAACTCGGCATTCTGCTGCACAGTGCGGTGAGGAAATAGCGCGAAATTCTGAAACACCATAGAGAAGTGGCGGCGACGGCACTCCAGCAACGCTTTCTCTTTCAGCGTCGGGATATTTTCACCGTCGATGACGATCTCACCTTCGGTCGTTTCAATCAGGCGGTTAAGGCAGCGAATCAACGTCGACTTGCCTGACCCTGAAAGCCCCATGATAACCAAAAGTTCGCCTTCATAGACATCAAACGAAATATCCGATAGCCCCAGCGTCTGGCCTGTTTTCTCCAGAATTTCCGGGCGCTTCATTCCCTGGTTACGTAGCTCGATTGCTTTTTGAGGGTGCTTGCCAAAGACTTTGCTTAAGCCGCGCACTTTAATTTTGACGGGTCGTGTCTCGTCCATCGGCGGTGCCTTTTTGTTGAGCAGAATGAATGTGCATTGATGGCAGCGTTAGCCGCGGCACAACGTCATTCATAAAAGAAAAGATAACTTGTGTTGGTTAATTTATTAATAATTATTATACATAGGCAGGGCCTATGTGTCACAACGGCTCGCTCAACGGGGCAATTAACGCTACATGTGTCATTTTTTACCCACCTGATTTCAATCAGCTGCCGTCGATGCTGATATTTATTATTTTTTTAACGTTATGATTTTAAAGTTTTTGTTTTATTTATGTGGAAGTTGGCACATTAAATGAATGTGCTTGGTAGCCGAGTCACTATTTGTATAAGCCAAATTTTCATTTAATCAGGTGAACGTTTTATTAATTATATGTTGCAGAGTAGAGATTAACGGTTTCATCAATGGAGGTGGGTGATATGGATAATCAACATGACCAAATTGAAAGTCGGCAAGCTACTAAGCGCCCACGATGGTTAACGATGTGCATGATGGCAACAGCAGCAAGTGTCATCGTATTGGCTGGTTGCGGCGATAATGAAGAGCCAGCAACGCCCGCGGAAGAGCCTTCTCCGCTGGAGCAAGATGCCACCACTGAACCTGAGCCGAGCATGAGTGAAGAGCCTGCAATGGAGCAAGATTCAGGTTCAGAAGGGTCCATGACTCAAAGTTCAGGCGCGGAATCTGAAGAGCCTATGGCGTCTGAAGAGCCTATGCCTGAAGACACAATGGCTGAGCCCGCCACGGGAACAATGAACCCCGAAGAAGATGAAGCGGGTTTCGGTGAAGGCACTGACCCGATGCCGGGAGACAGTGAAGATACAGATACCACCCCAGATGACGATGGTGAGGAAACCAGTAATCAGTAATGGCTAGACATTAGTAATTGTTAGTGTACCGCTCCCTACGATGGTAAATCGCATCAGCTGTCTGTTCCCTGCGGCTGCTCCACACGGTTTGCCATCCTTTCCGCCCCCGCGCCCGCGGGGGTTTTTTTTATCCTGTTTAATCAGCTAGCAGGGTCGCGTTAATTACTCTTCATTATCTTCAAGGCGGCGGTAGAGTGTTCTGCGTGCGATGCCCAGCACCTCTGCGGTGCGCCGTTTATTGCCCCCTGTGGCTTCCAAGACTTTGTTAATATAACGTTTTTCGACTTCTTCCAAGCTGGGCCAGCGGATCGGAGGCGGGGCTGGCAGTTGGCCGCCCGCGAGTAGTTCGCCACTGACGGAAGGCACTATAGGCGTGCCGGTTTCCACCGTTGATTGCTCCCGCAGGCGCTCGGGTAAATCCTTGTGGCTTAGCGAGCCATCTTCGCTCAGCGTAACGCCGCGCATAATGGCGTTTTCCAATTCGCGCACGTTGCCGGGGTAGGCGTAATTGAGCAAATTACTGAGTGCTTCGGGTTCGATTTTCTCAATCTGCTTGCCCTGTGCCTCAGAGTGCTTATCGATAAGGGCAAAAACAAGATGCTCGATATCGGTGCCGCGCTCACGCAGAGGCGGGATACGCAGCGAAAAAGTTTCCAACCGGTAAAAAAGGTCGCTACGGAAGTTACCTTGCTCTATCTCTTTTTCTAGATTGCGATGGGTCGCAGCGATGATTCGCACATCCACCGGCTCTTCGCGCTCGCCACCCACTGGACGCACGGTTTTCTCCTGCAGGGCACGCAGCAATTTAGCCTGCAGATTAATCGGCATTTCACCAATTTCATCTAAGAACAGGCTGCCGCCCTGGGCGCTTTGAAATAGCCCTTTGCGCGCTTCGCTAGCGCCGGTAAAAGCGCCTTTTACATGGCCAAAGAACTCACTTTCCATCAAGTCGGCGGGAATGCTCGCGCAGTTAACTGGTACGAAGGGCTGGTCGTTACGCGGGCTTTCCTGATGAATGGCGCGAGCAAGTAGCTCTTTACCGGTGCCGCTTTCACCTAAAATGAGGATGGGGGCATCGCTTTTGGCTAACCGAGAGGCATCGTGAAACAGCGCCTGCATGATTTGGCTTTTACCCACGATGCCATGAAAGTGACTGATATCGGTATCGTGGAAGACTGCTAAACGCTGCCGTTCTAGCACACGAAAAACGGCTTCCCGGATTGCATCCAAATCGAGTGGCTTGGTTAAAAAGTCGTCAGCCCCGAGTTTTAATGCCTCGACCGCCTGATCAATGGTACCAAAGGCGGTAATCACGATAATGCCCAACTCACTGCCCGCTTGGCGGAGTTGCTGAAGTAACTGTATGCCAGTCATACCCGGCAAACGTACGTCGGTAATTACCAGCGAGACGGTGGTGTGGCTCAATAGGGCAATAGCTTCTTCAGCGCTAGGGACGCCCAGCGTGGTATAGCCTGCATCCTGCAGTTCTTCCTCTAATAACTCACGTATAGCGGCGTCATCTTCCACCACCAATAAAGGTAAAAGGTGTTCCTGATGGGTCACAAACGTTGTCCTCACGCGGATGCGGTTTCACTAAGGGGTAGTGTAATTTCAAAACCAGCGCCACCAAGGACGCTGTCAAACACGCCGATCGTGCCGCCGTGGTCGTTAATAATGCGATGTACCATAGAGAGCCCCAAACCACTGCCTTGGCCGACGGGTTTGGTGGTAAAAAATGGATCGAACACTTTGTGATGATGAGAGTCGGGTATGCCCGGGCCATCATCTTCTACCCACAGTACTAATTCGTGTTCTTGCTGTTGGGCTCGAACTCTGATGCGGCTTACGTCGGGCGCTTGCGCCGCATTTCTGAGTAAATTGGTCAGCACCTGAATAAGCTGCTGACCATTGGCGATTAAGTTGGGTGTCGGTGACGGTAATTCAATGTCTAGACGAATGTTGCGCGGTTCAAGCTCCTCTTCAACCAAATCACTGGCGCTCATAATAAGCTGATCGAGTGCTAACTCGCCTTTCTCTACGTTATGTTGACGGCCTAATTCCATCAATTGACGCACAATTTCAACGATGCGTTCCACTTCGCCGCGAATGCGGCCTAGCCTTGCGCGTTCGTCATCACCAATCACATCGCGGCGAGCCAGGCGTTGAGCTTGACCATTGATTACCGTTAGCGGTGCACCTATTTCGTGGGCAACCCCCGCTGCAAGAACACCTAGTTCGGCTAGTTTTTTCGATTTACGTAGACGCTTTTCAAGCTCTATTTCACGTCGCTGGCGGTCGTCGATTTCTTGGTCTTTCTCTGCCATCGCGTCCAGCATGCCATTTAAACCAGAGGCGAGGCGGCGATATTCGGTAGGGCCGTCTTCGGCGGCACGCTGGCTGCGGTCACCATCTTCCACCAGCAGCATTACGTGCAGCAGCCGATTAAGCGGGCGCTCGATATGGCGGCGAAACCCCCACCAAATACTAAATACAATCCCTGCAGCGCCGACCACAAATACCAACACGGCCACAATGCTAATAAAGCCAGTATAGCTCTCAATGCCGGTATTGAGTCGGTTGACCTGCAGCACGCCATACACAGTGCCATCTTGTGAGCGCAGGGGTGTCAACGCAGAGTAGTAATTCCACCCATCGTGCTGTCGATAGTTGCTATATAAATCATCGCGCTCAATGACTTGCTGAATTTCTTCCCGGCTGAAAATGTCTTTGCCAAGGCCTAGACCGTAAATGTCGCGCCCGTCGGTATCGAATACATAGGCGCCATAAATGCGGTGGAAGGAGAACGCCGATTGTAGCGCTTCTTCGAGCGGGGTGCTGCTGTCCGGCGTGACCGCGTAACTCAGCGAAGAGCTCAGCGTGCGGGTAATAATCTCTACTTCCGTTTGTAGCTTTGAGCGTACGTTATCCTCAAGCGATTTAATGGCGACTAAGCTAAACACCACTAGGACGACGAAAAGCGGCACAATTACCGTTAAAATTATTAAATTGCGTAGTCGCATGCGGCGCCCATAGTGGTGTTAATACATTTTAGTATCAGTAAATGCTTGAGGCGTTACTGTTTCGTTGGCGCCAAGCGATAAAGACCACCCTGTGGGGCATCGGTAAGCAGATAGATGGCATCGTCCGGGCCTTGGCGAACATCACGAATACGGCCAATGTCACCATTAAGAATCAGTTCCTCTTCGGCTACGTTACCATTCTCTAAGCGCAAGCGAAGTAGCTTTTCACTGCCGAGACCGCCAGCCAATAAGTTACCTTTCCACTCGCCAAACGCGTCGCTAGTCACTTCTGCAAGTCCGGCGGGTGCAAAGCGGCCTTCAAACACATATACCGGGTTCACCATGCCGGGCAGTGAGTCTTCGCCAATCGGTTCATTGGTGGCGTAGTCATTGCCCTGACTGACGTCCGGCCAGCCATAGTTATTGCCTGCTTCGATATGGTTAAGCTCGTCGCCGGTTCGCGGGCCGTGCTCGGATACCCAAGCTTGGCCGTTACTCAACACGGTCATGCCCTGAATATTACGGTTACCCATGGTATAGATTTCGTCCAGTGTGGCGTCATCGTCTACAAAAGGGTTGTCATCAGGCACGCCGCCGGTGGCGGTAAGGCGCAATGTTGAGCCCGCGTGGTCATCGCTTGCTTGGGCGCGAGGCGGCTCACTACCGCGGTCGCCAATGCTCATTAGCAGCGTGCCATCAGGTAGCCAAGCGAGTCGCGAGCCATAATGGCGGCCAGGCCCAGAGGCGCGGTCCTGTTCAAATAAGTGTTCTACCTCACCCAGTTCGTCGCCCAGCCATTGTACGCGTGATAGCGCCGAACGCGTGTTATTGCCATCGGGCTTGCTCCAGGTGAAATAAATCCAGTCGTTGTCACCCGCGCCATTGCCATCTTTGAAATCAGGGTGCAAAACGATATCTAACAGGCCGCCTTGGCCTTGCGTGCTGACGTCTGGCATGCCTTCCAGGGAGCGTTTTTCGCCACTTTCGGGGTCAACAAGCGTCAGTTGCCCGCTGCGTTCACTGACCAGCGAGCGCCCATCAGGTAAAAACGCAACCGCCCAGGGGTGTTCGAAACCCTCGGCGATACGCTCCATAGAAAGGGTTAAATGCTCAGTTTCAAGCGACGCCTCAATCACTTCTGCGTTCGCGTTGTTCATCGTAGCCGCCAGTATCAACCCGCTAATCCCCGCTACTCGAATCCCCGGCGCGAGCCAGAGGCGGGTAGAGTGACTCTTATTGGCATAATGCATAGCGTGCCCTCTGTGATGTTAATGCCCGTTATCATTAGTACCCGTTATTAATAACAGTCTAGCAGTGACTCTTCACTCACGTCGGGGTTCCGCTAAGAGTGCTTAAACGGCGTTATTGAAAGAAGCGGGCTTACATGAGTATGGCGAGCAGTACCGGTATATAAACCAACGCTAGCAGCGTTGAGCAGAACACTAGGCTGGCAACATAGACAGGTTCACGCTGAGCGCGTTGCGCAAATAGATAGTTAAATACCGCCACGGGCATACACATCTGCACTACTAAAATGCTTTGTGCGAGGGGGGGAAGGCCCACCCAGCCAGCGATCAACCAAGCGGCTACCGCAGCAAGGGGGATGCGCACTAAGCTAAACCCTAGCCCCGAACGCAGGTTTTTGACCTTGATACTGGCCAGTGAGACGCCCAGCGTAATCAGCATTAGCGGTACTGTGAAACCGGACATTAAATCTACTGTGTTCGCCAACCAGGGCGGCAGCGAGGTACCGGTCAGCAACAGCGCCATAGAAATAAGAATGGCGTAAACGGTTGGCGTTTTAACGAGGGTTTTGAGTGGATTACCTTGGCTATTAAGGACAGCGCCCAGGGTGAATTGAAATAACGAGACGGTAACCATCACCGTGATGCCATAGGCAAAGCCTGCGCTGCCAAAAGCGTAAAGCACCACCGGTAAGCCCATGTTGCCGGTATTGGGGTACATCATGGGAGCAATTAACACCCGCCAGCTGCGGCGCAACAGTTTCGCGACCAGAAAGGTCGCGGCCCCCATGGTGAGAATCACCAACGCGGCGGCCAGCATTGTCTGGCCAAAGGTGGTGGCATCAATGTCGGCGCCTGCCAGGGACGCTAATACCAGTGACGGTGTTCCGATGTTAAATACCAGACGGGTAATGAAGTCGACCGGGTAAGGATGGCCTAAGCGTACCCATAAATAGCCAAGCCCTGCACCGGCAAGTACGGGCGCCATGACGGCAAAAAGTTCGGCAAGCATTGACTGTCCTTGGCAATAATTAAGCGCCTATTGTCGTTAATAAGCGGGCTAACTGGCAAGGTAAACACTTAATGGGTCTATGCAGCGGCGGTGGACGTACGCCACTGGGCGGGCACTTGGCTGCGTAAAAACTCCAACAGGGCGTGAGTTCGGCGTGACTGGTGGCCATAAGCGTAAAGCAGCGTGATCGGTAAAGGGGCTGGCTCCCAGCCGTGCAGGCAGTTAATCAGCTCGCCCGGATGATGCTGTTCACGTTTGGCGGTTAACCAGTGAGCGAGTAGACCAATGCCCTGGCTACGCGCGATGGCATCAATATGGAGGGCGGTGAGATCCACCCTTAACCGTGAGCGGGGCGGGTTAAAGGTGTACTCGCCGTGTTCAGGATGTGAGAGCAGTAGCCCATTTGACGCTGAGTTCAAAAGGTCTATCCAAGCATGCTGATTAAGTTCTTCGGGGTGCTTAGGCATGCCAGCCCTTTCTAAATAGCGGGGGCTGGCATATAAACCACGGGTTAAATACCCCAAGCGTTCCTGATTAAGCCCGCACTCATGCGTTGGCCCCAACCAAACATGCACGCTATTACTGTGCATTTTAGTTGGCGGCGTTTCACGAGTGTGTAGCGTTAGTTCTACCTTGGGGTGCCGGTTCAAGAAGGCATCAATGGCGCTCGCTAACCAACTACGCGCTAAGGCACCGTGTACCTCAAGGGTTATTTCACCGCTGATCTCCTCACGCAGCTCCGCCAGCGCCTCCTGGCTATGGGCCGCCATCGCCAAAAGTTCAGTGCAGTAGTTGTGAAACAGCAGCCCAGCTTCCGTGGGGATTAAGCGGTTGGCTTGGCGTCTTAGCAGCGGCTGGTTAAGCCGAGCTTCCAGTTGACTGATGCGTCGACTTAGGGTCGATTTGGCTAAACCGAGCGTTTGCGCGCTGCGGGTCAAGCTGCCCGTGGTCATTACATCGGCAAAAGCGGTGAGTTCGTCAAAGTCATACATGGTCAGGCCCACGGGCAAAGGGTGAGGTTTAATTGTGCCACTGTTTGGTGCGAATGAAAATAATAGGCATTTGTGTTCCGTTTTGCTGAACGCACCGTCTCACCCCATTATGGAAAGAGTGTGCAAAAATGCAAATGCTAATAATTCCCATTTATAGGGCAATTGCTCACTTACATGAAGGACTTTTTCTATGTCTCCCTGTTTGCGCCGAACGCTGCTGGCTAGTGCTATCTCTACTTTTTCCAGCGGCCCCCTGTGGGCACAAGAAGCGCCACGGTTAGATGATATGGTGGTGACTGCCTCCGGCTTTGAACAGTCAGTTTCGGATGCGCCAGCGTCTATTAGTGTGATTTCACGCGAGGAATTGGAAAGAGGCCACTATCAAGATGTTACCGATGCGCTGCGCGATGTGCCCGGTGTGATCGTGACCGGTGGCGGCGCTGGGGATAACGGCCACGATATCTCTATCCGCGGCATGCCCTCCCAATACACGCTGATACTGGTGGATGGGCGCCCGCAAAATTCTCGTGAGTCTCGGCCCAATGGTAGCGCCGGTTTTGAACAGGATTGGCTGCCGCCACTGCAGGCAATCGAGCGTATTGAAGTGGTACGTGGGCCAATGTCGACGCTCTACGGCTCCGATGCCATTGGCGGTGTGATTAACGTGATTACCCGCAAAGTTGCCCAGGAGTGGCACGGTAATGTCCAGCTCGACACGGTACTGCAAGAGAGCAGTGATTCTGGTGACAGCCGCCAAGCCAATTTTTATCTGAGTGGGCCATTAATAGGTGATCGGTTAGGTCTCCAACTCTATGGTCGTACCTCACAGCGCGACGAAGACAACATCATTAACGGTTACGAAGATAAAAGCCTGCAAAGCCTGACGGCACGGTTCAGTCTTGCCGCCTCGGATAACCACGACTTTACCGCTGAAGCCGGTATTACCGAGCAGGAGCGTCAATCGCTGATGGGTAACTCGGCGCCCACAGAAGGCTGCCGAGGTGGCTGCACGGATAGCTTCAACGATTATACCAATCGGCATGTTGCTCTGACCCATAGCGGCCGCTTTGATATTGGCACCAGCGAAAGCTTTGTCCAGCGGGAAACCAGCGAAAACCCATCGCGGGAAATTGAGATCACCAACACCACCGCTAAAACCAGCCTGGTGATGCCGTTGGGTGCCCATATGCTCACCTTGGGCGCGAGCTACGAAGAGGAGTCGCTGGATGACAACACGACCAACCAGATTTCAGATCGTACTAACGTAGAGCAGCAACAGTGGGCTCTGTTTGTAGAAGATGAGTGGCTGCTGACCGACACTTGGGCGTTGACCGGCGGCATGCGGTTAGACGATGCCGAAAACTACGGCAGCCATATCAGCCCGCGGCTCTACAGCGTGTGGAACATGACGCCGAACTGGACGTTGAAAGGCGGAGTTTCCACCGGCTTCCGTTCGCCTAACCTGCGCGAAGCCACTGCTGACTGGGGGCAAATCAGCCGAGGCGGTGACGTTTATGGTAACCCGGATTTAGAACCAGAAACCTCGCTCAATAAGGAACTGGCGCTGCTGTATGCCAATGACGCCGGGCTAAGTGGCGGTATCACACTGTTCCATAATGACTTCAAAGATAAAATCACCCGCATTGCCTGCCCCGAAGGTGTGTGTGCTGATGAACCCAACCAGTTCGGCAGCGATCCTACTTATCGCATCAACATTGATGAAGCGGTCACACAAGGGGTAGAGGCAAGCATAGCGGCGCCCCTAGGCGAGGCAGTTGAACTAACAGCCAGCTACACCTTTACCGACAGCGAGCAGAAGAGCGGTGAGTACGCAGGCGAACCGCTCACCCAGCTCCCGCGCCATCAGGTATCGGCCACGCTAGATTGGCAAGTCTCGCCCAAGCTGCGCCAGTGGACCAAAGCGACCTACCGCGGTGAAGAGAGCCAGCCCAATACCGGCCCCTCGCAAAGCGCCATTGTGGCACCTTCCTACACCTTTATAGATGCAGGCGTGGGCTATCAGCTTAATGAAACAACGCAGCTCAACGCCGGCATCTACAACCTGTTCGACGAAGCGATCGATTACGACGAGTACGGCTATGTAGAAGATGGCCGCCGGGTTTGGTTGGGTCTCAACGTTGCGTTCTAAACCAGCTTCTCAATCATAGGTGCACTACTGCAGCGGCTATCCAGCGATAGCCGCTTTTTTGGCTAAGAAGAGCGCGTGCTAATTATCAAAAAAGCCCCGGCGCATAGCCGGGGCAGAAGTCAGCATTGAAACAGTAGCGAGCTGAAACGGGTTAGAACTCGTAACGGGCGGACAGCCACAGGCGGCGGCCTTCCTCACTATTGGCGTATACATTGCCAAAGCTAGTACCATCGCCATAGGCGCGGTAGTCAACGAAGTCTTTATCAAACAGGTTGTAGATCGTGGCGCTTAGGTTAAGGCTGTCGGACACCGCGTAATTACCGCCCAGGTGAAACAGTGAGTAGGCTTTAAAATCACCTAAATCATCATAGGAAGGAGCGCCACGAACGCTTTCACGATTACGGTAGCGTTCGCTGCGGTACTCCGCGGAGAGCCACGTGTCCAGTTTCGCAGTGGTTTGCCAGCGCAGCGTGGCATTGACCGCGTGCTCTGGGGTATCGGTAAGCGGATCGCCTTCATTTTCGCCGCTTTGCTGTTCACTATCGGTATAGGTGTAATTGGCATTCAAACGCCAATCGGGATTGAACTGATAGCTGGCGGCTAGCTCGATGCCCTGGGTGATGGCTTCATCAATATTGATATCTTGGCCATACAGACCGTCGGGAATCAGCGGATCGTTTTCGATCAAGATATCGTTGCCACTGGCGATCTTGTCGTCAAACTGGTTGTAGAACAGCGTCGCGCTGGCGGTGAAACCCTGTTGATTATCGTAGTGAGCGCCGATCTCGCTGCTGGTGCTGGTTTCCGGCTCCAAGTCAGGGTTACCGATGGTCAGCACGGTACCCTGTCCGGTGACACCATTAATGCCAGCGTGTAGCGCATTAAGCGTTGGGGTCTTATAGCCGCGGCTAACACCGCCTTTTAGCGTCCACTCCGGGGTAGTATTCCAAACCAAGTAGCCGCGTGGGCTGAACTGGCTGCCAAAAGCATCGTGGTGGTCATAGCGACCGCCTAGAGTCAGGGCTAAGTCCTCTTGCAACAGCCACTCATCTTCAGCAAATAGCGACCAAGTGGTTTGCTCGAAAGTCTCCCCTGCAAGGCCATCATCAAGTTCTGCATCCCACCACTGCATCCCTACCGTGGTCATATGATTGTCTAACGGCATGATGAACTTGCTATCGAGCACCGTATTAGTGGTCTCAAGCTCGCGCGGGTCCCCGCCGACAATGCCTGGAAAACCGTCGTAAGCCTCACCTATTGCGCCTGGAATGGTGCGCCCTTTGGTTTCGGTGGTATTGCGCATTAGGCTAGTTTCCAACGTGCCTGATGCAAACCGACCCGTGTGGCCAATCGCGACTTGTTCACGCTCAAAGCGCAGTTCGTCAGAGTAGCCAAATGCTTCGCCTGGTTCCGGGTCGCAGCTACGAGTGCGTCCGTCAAGCGTGCCTAACTGGCATTCATCGTTGTTATAGCGCTGTCGGTTTACTTCACCATCAACCCAGAGGTCATTGTTGTCATCCGGTGTCCAGGTCAGCTTGCCGCCCAGGTTGTAAATATCGCCCTCGACCGGGCTGGGGCCGCGCTGGCTTACTTCAATCGGGTCACCGTTCTCGTCGCTATAGACAAGCTCGGAGGCGTCGCGCTCATAGAAGCGTCCGCGCAGTTGAACGCCCAGTGTATCTGCCACTAATGGGCCACTGGTATAGAGGTTGATTTCCCGGCGGTCGCCAAAATCACGATCCTGGTTAAAGGTATTCTCAACGCCCACGGAACCTGTCCACTCACGGCCAACGCGGCGGGTAATAATGTTGATGACACCGCCCATGGCATCGGAGCCATAAAGCGTCGACATCGGCCCACGAATAACCTCAATGCGCTCGATGCTGGATACGGGGGGGAAGAAGCTGGTCGAGGTTTCCCCAAAGCCGTTAGGCGTAACGCTGCCCGCCGCATTCTGACGCCGTCCGTCGATCAGTATCAATGTGTAGTCGCTCGGCATACCGCGGATGCTGATATTACTGCCACCCGTTTTACCCACTTGGCCACCTACATCGACGCCTTCAATATCGCGCAGGGCATCGGCAATGCTAGTGACACGCGTGCGCTCAAGCTCCTCACGTGAGATCACCGAGATACTAGCCGGGGCGTCTACCATGGCTTGCTCAAAGCCACTGGCAGATACCACCATATTGTCTAACTGAGTAGTGTCTTGCGCATAGGCGCCCGAAGAGACAGCGGCTAGTGCAATGGCACTGGTTAATGTGCGACGCGTAAAGTCTTGCATGAAAACCCCTTGGTAATACGATTCGATTGCTTATGATATTAATTATCAAATAGGGTTGAGAGTCTAAAAAGAAAAGTTCCTATTTGCGATGCAAAATTGAGGAACGATTTGTTGCATAAAATGAAACGTATAAGCCGGCGATGGGTTGCAAGAAGTGGAACGTAGGATTCTACCGAATAGTAGTGCAGGCGCTTTTGAGAATCGTTACTATCTATCTCAACGTTTTGTCTTGAGAGAAAGCTATGTGGGTTAAAACGATATCAAAAACTGCCAGCCTTGCGACTATTCACGCTAAGAACCAGCGTCTCAGCATGGCTATCGCGCTGTGTGCCTTGATCTTCACTGTTTTAGGGGCAACTACTGCGCAAGCTCGCACACTAGAAACCGCTTTTGGAGAAGTAAGCGTTGAGGGAACCCCGGAGCGCGTTGTAACGCTGTACGAAGGTGCGCTGGACGCCGCCGTGGCGGCAGGCGTGAACCCACTAGGTGCTGTTACCACCCGTGGTGGCGACAACGTGGCGAGCTACATTGAAGCGCATCTTGGTGACGACCGGCCGGCGATTATGGGTGTGGTGCGGGAGATCAACATCGAAGCCGTGTTGGCGCAGCAGCCGGATCTGATTTTGGCCCCCGCCCAGCTCTCTGATGAGCAGTATCAGCTGCTTTCACGCATTGCGCCCACAGTGGTGCCACCAACCCAGCCACTTGCACCGGATAACTGGAAAGACGAAGCCCGCCTTTACGGTGAAGCGCTTAATCGACAAGAGGCGATTGCAGAGGCCATTGAGGCCGTGGAACAGCGCGCTGCAGATGTGGCCGAGGCAGTGGAGGCCGCAGGCGTTGGTGGCAGTACGTTTTTAGTTCGCTGGATGCCCGGTGGCCCAATGGTCATGTCGCAAAACCTCTTCTCAGCAGGGCTTTTAGCCCAAGCCGGTTTGGATGTTCAGGACGGCGGATTAGTGGGTGAGCGTGGCGTGCATAGCGATGTACTTAGTTTGGAAAACCTTTCACAAGTAGACGGCGACTGGCTTTTCCTGGCAACGCTAAACGAGGATGGCCAGGCGGCATTGGAAGCGGCCAAACAGAGCAGTGCCTTTACGCGGCTTAATGTCGTGCAGCAAGAGCGAGTGGTTCCGGTAGATGGCCAACTATGGACCAGCGCCAACGGCCCGCTAGCGGCCCAAGCGATCCTTGATGATATAGAGGCGGCGCTATTGCCGTGACAGTTCCGTCTTTTGCAACGACTAACCTCCGTACCCATCCGCGTACGCTGATACTGCTACTCCTCACCGCCTTAATGGCGGTGAGCCTCGCTAGCCTACTGATTGGCGCGGGAAGTGTTGGCCCCGGTCGGGTGTTGGCGCTACTTTTCGGTGCCCAGGATAGCGAAGCGCATTTTATCGTGTGGGAGCTGCGCGCACCGCGAACGTTAATCGGCATCGTGGTGGGGATGGCGTTAGGGGTGGCGGGGGCGCTGTTGCAAGCGGTGGCGCGCAATCCACTGGCTGAACCGGGCCTTTTAGGCGTTAGCGCGGGTGCGGCATTTGCCGTGGCGCTGGCGCTAGTGCTCGGCGCCAGTGCCGCTACCTTGCGTATTGCAGTGGCGCAGCTAGGTGCGTTGGTGGGCTGCGTTTGCGTATTGAGCGTGGCGCGCTTTCGCGGGGTAGGTAATGATCCTATTCGGCTTGTGCTCGCCGGGGCTGCGTTTTCTGGGCTGCTGACCTCACTCACCTCATTGATACTGCTTTATGATCAGCGCGCCGCGGATGAAATTCGCTTCTGGGTGATCGGCAGTTTGGCAGGCCGCCGCTTAGACGACTTGCTAGCGGTGCTGCCCAGTATGTTGGTTGCGGCTATGGTCGTTATATTGACCGCCCGGCCATTAGCCGCGCTGGCCTTAGGCGAACGGGTTGCGTCGGGATTAGGTCACCACCCTAACCTTATTCGCTGGCTGGTCGTGGCCTGTGTGGCGCTATTGGTTGGCGCGGCCACTGCTATCGCCGGGCCAATCGCCTTTGTCGGGCTGGTGGTACCGTTTGTTGCACGGGCCTTTGCCGGGCCTGATATTCGCCGCACGCTGCTGTTTTGTCTGCCCATTGGGCCACTGATCGTGTTAGCCGCCGATATCATTTCGCGTGTTGTGGTCGCCCCTTCAGAGTTACCGCTGGGCGTACTCACTGCGCTATGCGGTGCACCTGTATTGATAGCGGTCGTGCGCGCGCGCCGCCTACCGATGTTATGAGCCGGTTCATGAAAACCACATCAATTAAATCCACCTCTATGCCTTTCATTCATGACACCCAAGCAGCTTTGGGTGACAACGACTCAGTCTCGCCGCCCCAAGGGTACTGGCGATTCGCTTGGCGCCATCAACAGGGCGCGAAAAGCGTACTGTTTGAACAGCGTGCGGTGGTGGTCAATCTGGGCCTATTCGGCGCGCTGCTGGTCGCCAGCGTTATTTATCTAAGTCTGGGCAGCGTTAAGGTCGCCCCGACAGCGGTGTTACAAGCGCTGGTGGGCAACGCTGACATGATGGCAGCCTTTGTGGTGCAAGAGCTACGCTTGCCACGGTTGGCTGCCGCCTGTTTTACCGGTGCTGCCTTCGCACTGGCAGGCATTTTGATGCAAACGTTAGCCCGCAATCGCCTAGCGACGCCGGGTATTATCGGCATTGATAATGGCGCAACGGCGTTTGCCGTGGCATCCATCGTCGGGATAGGTGTTTCAATTGCACCGCCCGCCATGGCATTGGCAGGAGCGACCACGGCGGCAGTGCTTACCTTTGGTTTAGCGGCGGGCAGTGGCACCCAGGGTTACCGTTTTATCGTTGCCGGGATTGGCGTTGGTGCGGTATTTGGCGCGGTGACGCAGCTGCTGCTCGCCCGGGTGGCGATTGATACCGCCAACGCCGCCTACCCCTGGACGGTCGGCTCGCTTAATGCCCGACCTAGCGGCGCGCTACAGCTATTAATGCTCGGGTTAGCGTTAGGGCTGGCCACCGCTCTGGTGCTGGCCCGTTCACTAACGCTGCTACGTTTTAAAGATGCCTCCGCCAGCGGTTTGGGGGTTAACGTCAAACGACGCCGGCTGGAAGTGCTGCTGCTGTCGGTTGCGCTGACGGGGTTGGCGGTCGCTGTTGCCGGGCCAGTAGGTATGGTGGGGCTAATTGGCCCCGAAATTGCCCGGTCGCTCTCGAGTTCACGGGGGGTACCTATCATGGCGGCAACGCTGGCGGGGGCATTAGTGATGGTGATCGCTGATTTAGCCGGGCGCACGCTGCTCGCTCCCATCGAGATTCCGGTGGGTATTGTCACTGCAGTGGTGGGTGGCCCCTGGCTACTTTGGATATTAATGCGCCCGCAACGGAGCTACACATGAGCCATTCCCCGTCGACATCAATGTCCTTATCAATGCCTTCGCTGGCGACCCAATCGCTCGGCATGAGTTATGGCGCCCGGCAGGTGATTGATGGCTTGGATATTACCCTACCCAGCGGCCAAGTCACCGCCATTGTGGGCCCCAACGGCTGCGGAAAATCGACGCTACTGGCCGGGCTTGCGCGCCTGCATAAACCTGATAGCGGAACGGTGTTGCTGGACGGTGCCGATATTCAGCGCCTGCCCACCCGCCAGTTGGCGATGCAGCTGGCGCTATTGCCTCAAGAGGCCGTTGCGCCTGAAGGCTTAACCGTGACCGAACTGATCCGCTTTGGCCGTCAGCCCCATCAAGGGTGGCTCCGCCAGTGGTCAGCGGAGGACCAGCGAGTCGTCCAGCATGCGCTGGCTGCAGCAGGGCTTGAGCAACTCGCCGATCGGCCGATTGACGCGCTTTCCGGTGGTCAGCGGCAACGCGCCTGGATTGCAATGACCATCGCCCAGCAAACGCCGCTACTGCTGCTGGATGAACCTACTTCGGCACTGGATCTTGGCCACCAGATCGAAGTGTTCGAACTGGTTCAGCACCTCGCCCATCACGGTCGCACTGTGGTGATGGTACTGCACGACCTCGCCAGTGCCTGCCGCTACGCGGATCACTTAATCGCCATGCGGGAAGGGCAAATTGTGGCGGAAGGGCCGCCCGCCACCGTGGTCACTCAAGATTTAGTACGCACGCTTTATCAAGTAGAGTGCACACTATTAACTGATCCTGATACCGGTAGCCCGCTGCTTGCCAATGTGCGGCGCTCATCGGTGAGTGGCTAGCTTAGACCTACAACAATCTTAGAAAGGAATACTTGTGTCCTCTCCTGCGCACAGTTTTCAAGCTTTGGTGCGGCTACTGCGCTACGCCAAGGGCTATCGGCGACGCATTATTGCCGCCACTACCTGTTCAGTTATCAACAAGCTGTTTGATATTGCCCCAGAGATTTTGATTGGTGTCGCCATTGATGTGGTGGTGAATCAAGAGCAGAGCTTTGTGGCAAGTTTAGGATTTGAAACGCCCCAACAGCAGATCACGATGCTGGCGGTACTGACGTTCTTTATCTGGGCAGGGGAGTCGCTGTTTGAGTACCTGTTCCAGATTCTATGGCGCAACTTAGCCCAGCGGCTACAGGCGGATATGCGCCAGGATACTTATGAGCAGGCCCAGCGGCTGGATATGGCGTTCTTTGAGTCGAAAAGCTCCGGCCAGCTTGTGGCCACCATGAACGATGATGTGAACCAGCTTGAGCGCTTTCTGGATGGCGGAGCCAACGCGCTGATTCAGGTGATGGTCACCGTGGTAGCCGTGGGTGCGGTGTTCTTCGTGCTTTCGCCGCTAATCGCGCTGCTGGCGTTTACCCCGATTCCGCTGATTATCTGGGGGGCGTTCTTCTTTCAGCGTAAAGCTGGGCCACTTTACAGCGACGTGCGTGAGAAGGTCGGTGATTTGGCCAGCCGGTTAACCAATAACCTCAGCGGTATCGCCACGATTAAGAGCTTTACCAGCGAAGACCGCGAAGCCGAGCGCCTGCGCGATGCCAGCGAAGCCTATGTAGAAGCTAACCGCCGCGCGATCAAGGTTAGCTCCGCGTTTATTCCGGTCATTCGCATGGCGATTTTGGCAGGCTTTCTCGCCACCTTTACCGTGGGCGGCATGATGGCGCTCAACGGCTCACTAAATGTGGGCGCTTACGGCGTGTTGGTGTTTCTAACCCAGCGACTGCTCTGGCCGCTCACCGGCCTGGCTCAGGTGATTGACCTGTTTGAGCGTGCCATGGCGAGCACGCGGCGCATTCTTGACCTGCTCGAAGTGCCGATTACGGTCAAAGATGACAGCACCACACCACTTACCCAGCCAGTACGCGGTGAAGTAACGATTGATAATGTGAGTTTTCACTACGCGGCCAGCCTTGTCGGGGTCGATGGCATTCACCTGCACGTGCCAGCGGGCAACACCTTAGCGCTGGTGGGGGCGACGGGATCGGGGAAATCCACCTTGATCAAACTGCTACTGCGTTTTTACGACCCGGAAAGCGGGCGCGTACTGATCGACGGGCAACCAATTACCGACGTCAGCATGAACTCGCTACGCCAGTCGATTGGCCTGGTCAGCCAGGACGTGTATCTTTTTGAAGGCAGCATTCGCGACAATATCGCCTACGGCAAACCTGATGCGGACGAAGCGGCGATTATCGATGCCGCCAAAACCGCCGAAGCGTGGAGCTTTGTCGAAACGTTGCCCCAAGGGCTGGACACGCCAGTAGGTGAGCGAGGCGTGCGGCTTTCCGGCGGCCAGCGCCAGCGGCTTTCTCTAGCCAGAGCGCTGCTTAAAGACCCGCCTATTTTGGTGCTGGATGAAGCCACAAGCGCAGTGGACAACGAAACCGAAGCGGCCATTCAGCGCTCGCTCAAGCGCATCGCCCATGGCCGCACGGTGATTATGATTGCCCACCGGCTCTCTACCATCGTGCATGCCGATGAGATCGTCGTGATTGAGAAAGGCCAAGTGGCTGAGCGCGGCAGCCACACAAGCCTGTTGGAAGCTAATGGCCACTACGCCGCCCAGTGGCGAGTACAAACCGGCGAAGCCCAGGCGGGGGATGTGGAAGTACTTAGCAACTTTTAACGACTATCGATTAACTATTACCTATTAACCAGGAGCGCATTGAGGGTGACGGGCACATGCTCGTCAATCTCTTGATAGCCCAGCATCGACAGCACGGTACGCACTGTAGTGTTTTCCATCAGCGCTCTACCATCCATCGCCATGGGCTCCGCGTGGGTCACGCGTATCTCATTCAAACCTTCGCGAGTAAACCGCAGCGGCACGGATTCCTGCTGGTTAATCATGTCGGACTGAACGCGAAACTCCAGCGTCTCCACCAGTGATTGACCAATATCTAAGCTATCCAACCGCTCGGGTGGCATCTGCGCCACCAGCGTCACTAAAGTGGTATTGGCCAACAAGCCTATCCACGGCGGCAGCTCGCCAAAGCGCTCAAGCACATCCGTTTGGCTAAGTTTTAACGGCAAGCGCAGAGTGCCATCGCTGGAGATATCGCCCTGCAGATCACGCACTTGGTGGTGATGAGTTTGCGGTGCTTCGCCGTTCAACTGAGTAATCGACGCCTGCACCTGGGACTGGGCAGGGTCAAGCTGCCAATCCGCGTGCACGGGCAGCGCCAACAATAAAGGAAATAGAGCAATCAATGCTTTCACAGCGCGTCTCCGCATAAAGAACGGTTCACAAGAGCAATAACTACCCACCCAGACCCTGTGGCTGGCAATAAGTGCCGCAAAAAAGTCCCGCAATGCCATTAAGATAGCACGATGGGGGTAGCCTCTCTCCGCCACATTCGCTATTATATGCACGCTTTTCGGGCCTATAGCTCAGTTGGTTAGAGCAGGGGACTCATAATCCCTTGGTCGTAGGTTCAAGTCCTACTGGGCCCACCATTTCTATATTTGCTTCCTCCTTCTTCGTTTGCTCCCCCAAGATCGCAGGTTCGACCGCCGAGCGATTAATTTTGCGTGTCTGAGATACAGAAAATTCCCCGGCTGGGGCTATCAGGCTGCCGTCAACTAGTCATGATTGTTGACTAGAGGACGTAATCGGTGGTTTCCTGCTCATAATATCAAGTAAAATTAAATCTCTGATGAGTAATTTGAGTGCTTGTGTTTTTACATGTGCGGACAAGTAAGCCCCGAGATAGAGAGGGCTCGACGCGAGTTGAATCAAAAAGGGACGGGTACCAACTAGCGCAAAAGGTTGTGAATAGGTGGTATCCAGGGGGAAGGCATTGTGGGGAAATTTAATTGTATCTTTTCTAATAAAATAAAAAATGGTTTTGATAAGTGTCTATTTATAATGAAAAAAGAAAACTATTATTTCACTATGATGAAAGGTTTATGGGAGTTTTATTTTGTTAAACCATTTGAAAGTTTTAGGTTTTCTTTATTAGACTCATTTTTGTTGATGAGTTTTAGTATATATATAGGTGTTTTTTGTGGAGTTTTATTTAAAAATTACGTGACTGTCGTTGACGGTTCGATCTTTATTGTATCTGCAGGTTTTGTCGCTGCTTCTCTTAGTTACTTGGCAATTGAAAGTGCTAGAGAATTAAGGGAAAAAGAACTGGAGCGAGTGGATTTAGAAAAAATGGCTGATTTTAGTGTCGAGGTCACAAAAAAGCAAAGAACGGTTTTTGATTTAGGGTCTAAAATCTTCGACGAAATTGATTTATATTTGGATATTTTAGAAGAAAAAGATGATGAAGAAAGTATTTACTTGAATTCATTTGATGAAAATGACGACGACGAAGTTATAGAGCAGTTAGAAAAAATGGAAATAGTTTACAGTAAAAAAACATCTAATAAAATTAGTAAGATATTTAAGCAAAGAAGTAAATTTGTTGACAAAATCAATGAAGTCTATGATGCAAATAATAAGTTAAGTGTTTTGTATTTTAAAATTGAAAGTAATCATGCTCTGGATAATGTTGATATAACAAGTTTGAGCACTATTTTTGATAATAACTTTGATGATTTTAAAAAATCTAGAAGAAGGGTGTATAAAGCTATAGATAAACTTTATTATGATGACATAGTTACCAAAGAAGAAATTTCATCGTTTAGAGAATTTGTTAAAAGTCAAAGAAAAGCATTTGTTTATCAAGAATTCCCAGATCAAATGCTAGTTTATGATGAAGTCGTGTCGATGTTACGAGCACCTGGGTTAAAAGTTTATAAGAAGTCTAATCGTTATTTAATTGTTCAGAATATATGTTTTATGATTTGTTCTTTCGTTATAATGGTGGCATTTGTTAATGGTTTTAAGCTTAAGTAAAATATAGGTTGTAAATTTTTTGTATTATTTTAAATCAATATTTTTGAGCGGTGTTGTTAAGAAATTAAAGATGGTTTTTAGCTGTCTTGAAAATGTTAGTGAATGTAAGGTTTGTTTGTGTATTTCTTTATAGGTTGAATGTGGTTTTTAGTTGTTTTTTTATAATATTTTTATATAGAAATAGTTCTTTGAATAGCTAAATTTTTAGGATTTTTTTAGTTTCTTAATGTCCACAAAGGGTCAATCTTTGTGAAGGGTATAGACTAGTAGAGGCAGGTGCGATGTGAATAAGTATTTGAAAAACGACCAAAGGCAATTATTGGCATGCTATTCACACGGCTCATAGCCCCTTGATCGTAAGTTCAAGTCCTGCCGCGCCCACCAATTTCATGACAAATCCGCCATGCCTCTCGTAGAAGCACACTTGGCGTTTTTTATGCCTGCGTTCCTTCGCCTACCTGTCGTGAAACATTCCGTTCCACAGCCCTGTCTTGCCTCATCGTGCTTATTGTGGATGTGAATAAAAATCCGTATCATTCGCTTTACTATAATAGAGATACGCTTTTTATCACCTTTGAGGCCCTCTTCATGCTCCGGAACACTAAGCCCTTCGCGCGTTTACCGCTCGCTGTCGCTGTGCGACGTTCACTTATCCTACCTCTAGGCGGCATGCTGAGCGTTGTTCCGCTCACGGTGCTTGCTCAAGAAGAAGCCACTTCCAACGACACCGTGGTAGTGACTGCCACTGCGCTAAAGGTGGATACACCGCTTGTAGAAACGCCGCGTCCGGTTTCTAGCGTTGACCGTGAAGAGTTGGAAACCCGCAACGTTCAGCAGCTAGATGAAACGTTCCGCTATCGTGCGGGCGTGCTTTCTGGCCACTATGGTAGTGATAACAACACCGATTGGCTCAAGGTGCGTGGCTTTGATCAATCTACCTATCAAGATGGTCTGCGCATTTACCGTGAAGGGTTTTATCAGTGGCTACCCGAGCCTTATGGGTTGGAGCGTATTGAAGTCTTCAAAGGGCCGTCATCGATTCTCTACGGTGAGGCGCCTCCTGGTGGTTTGATCAATGCGGTAAGCAAGCGTCCTACCGAAACGCCCCAAGGGGAAGTCAATTTGCAGCTTGGCAACCGCAACCATCGCCAAGTTGGGATTGATACCAGCGGGCCGCTGGGTGAGTCAGACGATGTACGCTATCGCTTAGTGGGTATGTACAAAGAGCGCGATGGCGATTTAAACGCGACGGATAACGAGCGTTATTACTTTGCGCCGAGCCTAGCGGTGGATTTTAGCGAAGACACCACCGTCACCTTTTTAGCCAGTGTGCAAAAGGATGACGGCGTACCGGTCAACGGATTTAAGCTACCCTATGGCACCGTCCAAAACACACCTTTCGGGCGTATTGATCCGCAAACCAATTTGAGCGAGCCAGGGTACGATAAGGACACACGTACCCAATGGGGGCTGGGTTATGAGCTTCAACATAACATTAATGACACCTGGGCATTTGAACAAGATTTGCGCTACAGCGAGCTAGATTTAGAGCTGCGCAGCACCTATGCGCTGTCTATGGTCGATGATCGCCGTGCTTCACGCGGGTTGGTATATCGTGATGGCTCCATCGATAGCTGGACTGTCGATAACCGCATGGTGGGTACTTGGTACGGTGATCGTACCGAGAATACGCTGCTGCTAGGGGTTGATTACCAGAACCTAAGCCTGAGTGGCCAGGAAGGGGACGATTACGCATTCGGTGAGCCGATCGACATTTTCGACCCGGTTTATGGTAACTACACACCAATTGCTCAAGATGATCTGTTGAGTCGGGAAATCGACAAAGAGCAGACTGGTTTATATGCCCAAAATCAACTGCGCATAGATGACCGTTGGGTGCTACTGGGTGGTGTGCGTTACGACCAAGCCGAAACGGACAATAGCAACCTGACGGCGGGCACGACCCAGCGTTCAGATGATGACCAGGTATCTTGGTCAGGTGGCGCGATGTATTTGGGTGAAAACGGTGTAAACCCTTATATCAGCTATACTGAGTCGTTTGATCCGGTGGGTCGCGTTGACAGTGATGGCGAGCTTTACGACCCCCGTGAAGGGCGGCAGTGGGAAGCAGGTGTGAAGGTGGCTCCCTTTGGCTGGGATGGCTATGTAACGGCCGCTGTTTTTGATCTACAAGAGAGCAACACGCTGGTGAACTCACCGGCAGGCTTCCAGGTACAAGAAGGGGAGCGCACCTCTCAGGGTTTTGAGCTGGAAGGTGTTGGCTATGTGACCGATAACCTTCGAGTGACAGCGGCATACACCTACAACGATTCGCGCTTGGAAGAAAATGAACGTGCGCCGTTAATTCCGCGTCACCAAGCTTCCACCTGGTTGGATTACGCCTTTACCGGCGGTGCGCTAAATGGCGTTACCCTGGGCGGTGGCATGCGTTATGTGGGCAGTACCGTTGATACCAGTGTCGCAGATAACACAGAAGTGGATAGCTATACCCTGGTGGATGCCATGGTGGGTTACGAATTTGCCGATGGCTGGGAAGCTCAGGTCAACGTTAATAACCTCACCGATAAAGAGTATGTCGCAAGCTGTGAATACTGGTGCTACTACGGCGAATCCCGCAGTGTGATCGGCAGTGTGAAATATAGCTGGTAAGAGGTAAGCCTTTCTTCTTCGCTAAGCCCGGCCACTCGCCGGGCTTTTTGTTGCCTGTGTTAAACGCACAGGCCTTATCAAATGTAGGCTATCACCTGCACTAGTCCAAATACTGCTACCCCAGCCGCCACTGGCCAGCCCAATGAGCGTAATTTCCACCATACCAATAGTGTCACAGTGAGCCCGATGGCCGTTGCGAACCAGGAGATCGCGCTTGGGTTGACCGGCATGATGGATACACCCAGTACCGCCGCAATCATCAGCGGGCCGAGAATGCCAAGCCACTGAGGCATGTTATTAATCCCCGTGGCGCTGTTTAAACGGCGTTGCATCCAGAGGAAAGGCACTACGCGCATGAGCAGAGTCCCCAATGCCGAAACCACGACGGCTAGCCAGAGTGCACTGCTCATGGGTTACACCTCCTCGTTTGAAACTTCACCATATAAAAACAGATCGCGCCGCAGGCGGCTGCCAGCGGAATGGCCACGTTGCTCCAACCATAAAAGGTAAACAATAGCGCGGAGATAATGGTGCAGCTCAGCGCCAGCGCCCAGCGCTTGTCGGTAAAGCGCGGCGCGACCATGGTCAGAAATAGCGCGGGCAGGGCGAAGGGCATCACTTCACCGAGGAGTGGCCAGCGGGCGGTTAACGTTTCCCCTGCCGTTGCTCCGACCATGGTGCCGACTATCCATACCCCCCAAGCCAGCAGTGAGGCGCCGACAAACCAGCCAAATCGTTCAGGGGCAGGCAACTGTGGAAGCCGCGTAAGCGCTAGGGCAAATACCTGGTCTGTGAGGCCATGCATCAGCCAGGGCCAGTGACGGCTGCGCGGTAATAAGTCTGCTAGGTTCGGTCCATAAACCACATGGCGTACGTTTATGAGTAGCGTCATCGCTACCACCAGCCAAAGCGGAGAGCCCGCCGCCACCATGCCAACAAATAGAAATTGCGAGGCCCCGGCGTAAATCAACGCAGAGATCGCGGCGGCTTCCCACATGCTAAACCCCGCCTGGGTGGCGACTACTCCAAACGAGAGTGAAACAGGAACATAGCCGCCCAGCAGAGGAATAGCTTCCCGCACGCCTTTGAAGGCGTTGCGGATTGGGGAGTGGTTGGCAAAGTGGTTCATGGCGTGTCGCCTTTTATGCCGTAGGTGATGGTCATCATCAAGGTGGCTTCTGCTTCTTGGGTACGATAAAGATGCGGCTGGTCAGCGGCGAAAGTGATCGTATCCCCTGGCCGAAGCTTTGTAGTGGCTCCTTCTGGCCCTGCTTCAAGCCAACCGCTAATCAACGTCAGCGATTCGCGCGTGCCGGCGGTATGGGCTTCAGCATGTCGAAGGGTTTGGGGCGCGCAGCGCATCCAATAGGCATCCACTTGTGGGGTATCTTTGCCCTGATCAATTAAGCGTACCTGCACACCATCTTCTCCTAGCGGTACGGTAATGGGCGCCACTAACGTGCCGAAAGGGACATTGAGCTGCACCGCCAGCCGCCAGATAGTATCCAGCGTAGGATTGCCGTTGCCTTGTTCCAGGCGACACAAATTAGATTTGGCAATGCCCGCGTCATTGGCTAACTGCGAAAGTGACCAACCCCGAGCTAATCGCAATGACTGTAAATGTTGGCCTAAGGTGCTAAGGGATAGCTGATCCATTGTGAGTTGCCCGCTGTTCTTTATATAGAACGTTCTATATAAAGAACGCTAGCCTGTCAACGAAAATGTCATGGCTTCAGCTGGCACCCTTTATGCATCTGATTAATGCATTACTCTTAGGTCAGTTGCTACGAGGAAACGCAATGCGTTCATTGGTAATGCTCAAACCGGTTAAATCGATACTGCAGAGCGTGGCGTTGTTGCTGCTGGGCAACGGCTTATTGAATACGCTGCTAACGCTGCGGGGGACTGAGGAGGGCTTTTCCAGTGCGGTGCTAGGGATGATCATGTCCGGCTACTTTGTCGGCTTTATCTGCGGCACCTGGGTGAGCGGGCGCTTGATCCGCCGTATGGGTCACATCCGTACCTTTGGCTTCTGTGCCTCTATTTGTGCATCGGTAGCGCTTCTGCACCTTATCTTTGTTAACCCTTGGGTATGGTTGCCGTTGCGGGTGGTCTACGGGCTTTCGTTTATTACCTTAATCACCGTGATTGAGAGCTGGCTGAATAGCCAAGCCGCCAGCCATGAGCGGGGGCGTATTTTCGCGGTTTATATGGTGGTTAACTTGGGCGCTTTAGCCATTGCTCAGCAGTTGCTGCGGCTCTCTTCGCCGCAAGGCTTTTTGCTCTTCGTGGTCATCGCTATTTTGATCAGTTGGGCGCTGCTACCTATCACCCTCACTCGCCGCGTTCAGCCTACCATTCCCGAGCGACCCAAAAGCAGCCTGCGAGCATTGCTAGGCTTTGCGCCACTAGCGGTGGCTTCAGCGGCATTATCGGGGCTCGCCATGGGGGCTTTTTGGTCGATGACCCCGGTCTATGCGACACAGCTGGGGTTTGATATTGGCGGCGTTGGGCTGGTGATGAGCGTGGCGATTATTGGTGGGGCGTTGCTGCAAATCCCTATTGGGCGTTTCTCTGATAAGCATGACCGCCCACGTGTGATGACCTGGGTGGTGCTCTTGGCAGCGCTGATCGCCGCGGGTATGCCTTTTGCGCCCAGCCATGAAGTGCTGCTGGGGCTCTATTTTATCTGGGGTGGCCTGGCATTTTCCCTCTACCCCCTGGCGGTGGCGCAGCTAATCGACCAACTGCACCCGGATGAAATTGTTTCCGGCTCGGCGGATATGCTGGTGATGCATGGCGCTGGCTGTGCAGTGGCGCCGATTGCGGCGGGCTCACTAATGACGGCAGTGGGTAGCCACGGTCTGCCGATCTATATCGCCTGTGTGTTTACCCTACTGGGGTTGTATGCCATCTATCGTCGCCGCCACGTAACGGCATTGATTACCCACACCGCACATTTTGAGCCGATGGTACAAAGCAGTGCAGGGGCATTAGAAATGATCTTCGATGACACTCAGCGTGATCTATTCGATGATCCGAGTTTTTATGAAGAGGATGAGCGTGAGCGTTTGGCTGGGCTTTTTAAGCCATCCAATAGTTAATGTGGGCAGCGACCGGGAGTGGTACTGACGACAAGCCACTCCCGAACGGAGCATTTACGAACGCTTCGCCTCTTGTGACTGGCAGGCGGCAGCGGTGAAGAGTACATCGGTAGAGGAGTTGAGTGCGGTTTCGGTTGAGTCCTGCACCACGCTAATCACAAAGCCAATCGCCACTGCCTGCATGGCCACTTCGGTGGGAATGCCAAGCAGGTTGGCGGCCATGGGAATCAGCATCAGTGAGCCACCCGCTACGCCTGAAACGCCGCAGGCCGCCAGCGCTGAAACCACGCATAGCAGCAGCGCCGTGGCGAAATCAACATTAATGCCCAGCGTATGAGTCGTGGCCAGGGTGATCACCGTAATCGTAATGGCCGCACCGCACATATTGATCGTTGCGCCCAACGGAATCGAAATAGAGTAGGTGTCAGGATCAAGCTTCAGGCGGCGGCAAAGTTCTAGGTTGACCGGAATATTTGCTGCTGAACTGCGGGTGAAAAAGGCGGTAATCGCGCTCCCCCGTAGGCACGTAAATACTAGTGGATAAGGGTTTTGTCGGGTAGCGACGTACACTAGTAGCGGATTGCTCACCAGCGCGACAAACAGCATGCAGCCCACGATTACACCTAACAGCTGTGCGTAGTTGAGCAGTGCTTCAACGCCAGACTCTGCCAGCGTGCCTGCCACCAAACCCAGGATGCCCAGCGGTGCTAAACGAATGACCAGGGTAACTATGCGGGTAATTGCTGCGGATAAATCGTTTAGTGCTTGGCGGGTGGTGTCGCTGGCTTGGCGCAGCGTTAAACCCAGGCCGATGGCCCAGGCCAAAATAGCGATAAAGTTAGCCTCCATCAATGCACTAACGGGGTTGGCTACGGCGTTCAACAGCAGATCGCGCAGGACGCTAAAAATATCCCCAGGTGGGGTGCCTTCCACTTCACCTGCATTCAATGAAAGCTCTGTAGGAAAAAGAAAACTGGCCGCCACCGCGATGAATGCGGCGATCAGCGTGCCAACCACATACAGCACCAGCACAGGGCGCATGTGGGTAGGTTGGCCTTTTTGATGAGCAGAGATGGCTGCCGCCACCAGTACAAACACCAAAATAGGTGCCACTGCCTGTAAAGCGGCAATAAATAGCTGGCCCAGTAAAGACACATCGCTGGCAACGCCCGGTGCAAACAGGGCGAGCAATACCCCGGCAACGATACCGATTAAAATCTGCGGGATAAGGCCCAGCCGTAAAAGCGGCTGGAAAACTGCGTGGGCGGTGGCGAACATTGCGCAACTCTCAGGTAGTGAAAAGGAGGGCATTACGGCGATGGGCCACTAACGCACCTGAAAGGGGCGTTATTCTATCAGTTGCTTGTATGCTGCGGGCATTCATCAAAAATGCCCCTGCCGAGAACGCGGCCAGGGGCATTGATAAAAGCTAAATTAGCGGGTCAAGCCGCAACAACGCGAACTTGTGCCGGTGCTGTTTTGGGTGCTTTGCGCATTGGTTCGTCATTCTCCGCGAGCAGTTCACTCCCGGTCATCTCTGACGTCATTTCAGCTTTCATTTCTTTATGGCCACGCTGTGTTAAAGCCAGAACTTCAGGGGAAGTGCCCCATTTAAGCAGCATCTCATCCAGCAGTTGCTCGGCTTTTTCAGCTTGCCCCCACTGGCTAAGCAGTTGGGCAATCGCGTAGTCGCACTCGGGAGTGTCGAACAGATCATCCTTGATGTCTTGAATGGCGATTTGAAGGCCTGCCTGGGAAAGGTCGTTTAACGTTTCGCTATGCATATCACGGCTCCGTGTGATTGCGACAGCGGTTAACCTGAGGTAACCGCCTGAATTTGAATGGTACGTGTGAGGTACGAAACTGAGCTTAATATAGCCGCCAATGAGAAGCAAATGCGTAAACAGCCCAGGGTGCGCTAAGGTTTTTCAGGCCTGCGCAGTGTCCAGTAACCTCCCCATAATCTTGTTGCCGTGGTGATGAGACAGGCAATTGAGAACAGTATAGCCAGTATTGAAAAGTGCTTCGGGAATAGGCAAAAAACCACCAGCGCCATCACCGTTTCGGTGCCTTCGGTCAAACCTTCTAAATAGTAGAACGCTTTATTGGGGAAGTGAGGGCGCTCTATTGCCTGCTGTTTGGCCGCAATCGCAAACGCCAAAAACGAGGTGCCGGTGCCGATAAAAGCAAATAGCAGCAAGGCAGCAGCGAGTGCGTTTTGGGCAGGGTTTGCCAGCGCGAACCCCAGCACCACGGCCGCGTAGAAAACAAAATCGAGTCCGATATCAAGAAAGCCGCCAGCGTCGCTCGTAAGACCACTGAGGCGTGCCAAGGCCCCGTCCACACCGTCACCGAGTCTGTTAAGCACAATGACCAGCAGGGCCAACCCATACTGCTCGAATGCCAGCAGCGGTAATGCGGAAATGCCGATTAAAAAAGCAGTTAGCGTCACTTGGTCAGGCGTTATGCCTACTTGCTGCAAGGGGCGTGCGATGCATTTTAAGGGGCGATGGGTAAGCGGCATTGTCCAGCGGTCGAGCACTCGATTCTCCTTAATCTTAATGCATCACTATTTATTTAATAGTTGCGCTAACTTACGCGGGCAATGCACTTATGTCACTGTTAGTAAGCGCTAATAATAAAACTAAAGTCGTTAGACTTTAGTGGTAATTTTGGGCAAATGACTGGACTAATTGCCTATTGCAGTTAATAAAGGGCGCCAAAGGAGATCCAGTATGGCCCTTGGGGCGGCTCATTTATCGCAAAGCTGCCGCCGACCTTTTCTTTTCACTCTGACCGCAAGTGGCGCTTACGTTATGCATAAAACAGCCCTGATGACGGTATGGGATCAGCTATGGCACTCCCACTACCAAGCCAAAAAACTCTTGATGTGCGCGCTGCCCACGGGCGGTGCCGCGAAGGCGGCGGCTTCCAGTGCCAAGCGCGAGCCATCTCATCAACCTAAGCCACCTGCCTATACCAACCCACAGAAAATTGGATTGCTGCTTGGACCGCTGCTGTTCGCTTTTGTGGTGATGTTCTTTCACCCTGAAGATTTAAGCTTTGAAGGGCGTATGGTGTTGGCCACTACGTTGTGGGTGGCGGTGTGGTGGATCACCGAAGCTATCCCCATTCCTGCTACCTCGCTACTGCCCATTATACTATTACCCATTACCGGCGCACTGGATGGCAATACGGTAACGGCGGCGTACGGCAACCCAATTATTTTCCTGTTTCTGGGCGGTTTTATGATCGCCTTAGCGATGGAAAAGTGGGATTTGCACAAGCGTATCGCCCTGTCGATTATTGCCGTATTGGGCACCAGTATTAATAGCATTGTGTTCGGCTTTATGGCCGCGACCGGCTTTTTATCGATGTGGGTATCTAATACAGCGTCGGTGATGATGATGCTGCCTATCGGTACCGCGATTGTTTACCAGGTTAGCCAGGAACTTGAAAAAAGTGATGGGGACCACAGTGACGAAATCGAAAAATTCAGTAAGGCTTTGATTTTTGGTATTGGCTACGGCGGTACCATTGGTGGCCTCGGCACGCTGATTGGCACGCCTCCGAACATTATCCTGGCGGCGATTGTTAATGAGCTGTTTGGTATCGAAATCTCTTTTGCTGGCTGGTTAATGTTTGCTTTCCCTGTCGTGCTGGTGTTGCTGTTTAGCGCGTGGCTGCTACTGACACGGGTATTTTTCAGGATTGAATTTAGTCACTTGCCGGGTGGGCGGGAGCTAATTCACAAAGAGAAAGAGGCCCTGGGTAAAACCAGTTTTGAAGAGAAAGCGGTGCTGGTGGTCTTCCTGTTTGCGGCCTTTATGTGGATTACCCGCTCGTTTTTATGGCAAGGCCAGATCATTAATATCCCCGGCATCAATGACACCATGATCGCGGTGGTCGCGGCCCTGCTGCTGTTTTTGATCCCTTCCAAAAATAAAGGCGGTTGCCTGTTGGGTTGGGATATTGCCAAAGATGTGCCCTGGGGCATTTTACTCCTGTTCGGCGGTGGTTTAGCGATTGCCGCAGGGTTTGGCTCTTCGGGCCTGGCCGAGTGGATCGGTGGGCAAATGAGCGTGCTGGAAGGCGTTAACTTCTTGCTGGTTATTCTCATAGCGACCGGCATGGTGTTGTTCCTTACTGAAATCACCTCAAATACCGCCACGGCCACGATGATTCTGCCGGTGCTAGCGTCGTTGGCCCTTGCACTGGATATTCATCCCTTTGTACTGATGGTGCCCGCCGCCATGGCCGCCAATTGTGCCTTTATGCTCCCGGTGGGTACGCCGCCTAACGCGATTATCTTCGCCACTGGTAAACTCAAAATCATTGAGATGGTGCGCACAGGCTTTTGGATCAACATTATTGCCATGCTACTCATCGTCGCGGCGGTTTATTTCTTGTTGCCGGTGTTATGGAACGTGGATCTAACCAACTATCCCGATGCATTTCGGCGCTGATATAACCCATTAGCAAATCACAGCCTCGCCTTCGGGCGGGGCTTTTTTATAGCTGTTTTGACGTTAATTCACGCACATAAACAATGTTAATAATGGCGACAGGCTTTAGACAAATAACGGTGCTTAACTATAGTGCCTCAAAGGTGTGAATGGAGTCAGAGGTATGACGTTATAAGGAGATAAGCAATGGAACTGCTTGAAAAGATTAGTGAGTATCTAAAAAAGCACGAACTCAAAATGGCCACGGCTGAATCGTGCACGGCGGGGCTAATTGTTTCAGAGCTAGCGGGCATACCGGGTAGCGGGCAATCGATCGATTGTGGATTGGCTGTTTATTCACCCGAGGCCAAAAATCGCTATTTAGCTGTCAGTTTTGACACCATCGATACGTATGGCCTGACTAGCGAAGTCACCTCACGCGAAATGGCGTTAGGCGCTTTAAACAATAATGATGCCAATGTTGCCATAGCGAACACCGGTATTGCGGGCCCAGAGCCCCATGATGATATACCGGTGGGAACCGTTTGCTTTGCCTGGGCGTTTCGACATGCCCAAGAGGTATACATGATAGTGGAGACGAAACGCTTTTCAGGTGATCGTAATGAGGTACGTCTTGCCGCTGCGCACTATGCGCTAGAAATGTTGCCAAAGCATCATGGTGATGTATTGGCAGGCAAAGCGCCCCGCGTTGATGAATCTTAATGATGAAATCTCTATCCATAACCGGAAGGCAGGAAGCCACATGACTAACCAAGTAACTCAGCAGCGTATCCAGGCAGATTTGCAGGTAAAAGCATCGATTGAGCCGCAGTATGAAATTGAGGCGCGCGTCGATTTTCTGTGCAGCCAGATGATAGAGACAGGACAGCACGCGCTTGTGTTGGGGATTAGCGGCGGGGTGGACTCCACCGTTGCTGGTCGTTTAGCCCAACTGGCCGTCGAAAAGGCCCGCGAAAAGGGGGTTGAGGCACGCTTTTATGCCATCCGGCTGCCTTACGGCGAGCAGAAAGATGAGGATCACGCTCAACAGGCACTAACGTTTATTACCCCTGATGAAGTGCTTGATATCAATGTGAAGCCAGCCAGTGACGCCTTGCTAGCGTCCTTGGAGGAGGGTGGATTAACGTTTCAAGATGCCGCCCAACGCGACTTTGTATTAGGCAATATTAAGGCGCGTCAACGCATGGTGGCACAGTACGCGGTTGCTGGCGCCAAGTCGGGTTTAGTGGTGGGAACCGACCAAGCAGCAGAAGCATTGATGGGCTTTTTCACCAAGTATGGTGATGGCGCCTGCGATCTGGTGCCGCTGACAGGGCTTACCAAAGGACAGGTGAGAGAGGTCGGTGCTGCGTTAGGCGCGCCCGTTATACTGGTAGAGAAACAGCCCACTGCTGATTTAGAGTCGCTTAAACCTCAATTGACTGACGAAGAGGCATTAGGCGTCACTTACACCGAAATCGATGCCTTTCTTACCGGTCAGCAGGTTAGCGAACAGGCCTACACCACCATTACCAACACCTATCAACGCACCGATCATAAACGCCAGCTCCCCAGAACGCCGTAACGACATTTTCTATAAGCTCAACGCTAGCGCTAAACGCAGCGCCAATAGGTTGCTATGATGCCGCGACACTATTGGCTGTTGAGCTTGTTATGCGTTTACTCCACACCGCTGATTGGCACCTGGGTCGGCTATTTCACAACCTTTCGTTGCTGGAAGACCAGCGCCATGTGCTTAACCAGCTCATCGAAATAATTGACCGGGAAAACGTCGATGCGGTGCTGATTGCGGGCGATATCTACGACCGTTCGGTGCCGCCTTCGGCGGCGGTAACGCTGCTCGATGAGGTGCTGCATGCGCTATGCGAGGTGCGCAAGCTGCCGGTCATCATGATTTCAGGCAACCATGATGGCGCCGAGCGGTTGCGCTTTGGCGCGCGCCACCTACGCCAAGCCGGGCTGCATATTCTCTCCGATTTAGCTGAGTTTGCCACGCCGGTTACGCTGACCATTGACGGCCTCGAAGTGGATATATTCGGCATTCCTTACGCCGACCCTGAGCATGTGCGCAGCCTGTTTAACGTGGAAGTGCGCGACTTTGACGGCGCCCATCGCTATTTGGTCGAGCAGATTAGCGAGCGCCGCCATGCAACACGCCCCTGCCTACTAATGAGCCACTGCTTTGTAGATGGCGGCAGCGCGTCTGATTCTGAGCGCCCGCTAACGTTAGGCGGTGCCGAAAGCGTGGCTTGGGAGCCTATGCAGGGCTTCGATTATGTGGCGCTTGGCCACCTGCACGGCCCGCAGTATCGCGGCGGTGAGCATATTCGCTATAGCGGCTCCTTGCTCAAGTACAGCTTTTCCGAAGCCAGCCAGAGCAAAGGCGTCACACTGGTGGAAGTAGGCGCGAGCGGGATAAAGCACATCGAACAGATTCCGCTAATACCCAGCCGTGAAGTGCGCGTATTAGAGGGTGAGATTGATGCGCTAATCTCCCAGGGAAGAACGGATGCACAAGCAGACGATTACCTGTTGGTGCGGTTGACCGATCGCCACGCCATCCTCGACCCCATGGGCAAACTGCGTGAGGTGTACCCCAATGTGCTGCATCTGGAAAAGCCCGGCATGCTGGAAGCACGAGGCACTCAGCAACTTGACCGCGAGCGGTTACGCTTTGATGCCCTAGATATGTTTAGTGACTTCTTCACTCAGACCAGCGGTGATGCCATGAGCGATAAGCAAGCTAGCGCCATGGCCGAGTTGATTAACCAGCTGCAGCGCGATGAGGCCCAAGAATGACGCCGTTAACCCTTACCATGCAGGCGTTCGGCCCCTTTGCAGACACAGAAAACATCGATTTCACTGCGTTAGGAAGAAGCCCGCTATTTCTGATTAATGGCCCAACAGGCGCAGGCAAAAGTTCGATTCTGGATGCGTTATGTTTTGCGCTCTATGGCCAAACGACGGGTAACGAGCGTGAACCTTCTCAGATGCGCTGCGACCAAGCGAACGCCACGCTGCTAACGGAAGTTACGCTTGATTTTCGCTTGCGCGGGGCGGATTACCGGGTACGCCGCGTGCCGCAGCAAGAGCGCCCCAAGGCACGTGGCGAAGGCACCACCACCCATAACGCGGAAGCGCAGCTATGGCGCTTAAACGCGGATGGCGAGGTAGAGACTTGCTTGGTGGCGCGCAAAGTCAACGATGCCACCGCTGAGCTGCAAACCTTGATAGGTCTGGATGCCAACCAGTTTCGCCAAGTGATGGTGCTGCCCCAAGGCAAGTTTCGTGAACTGCTGATAGCTGACTCCAAAAAGCGCGAGGAGATATTTTCCCAGCTGTTTCAAACGCAAATATTTCAGCGTATTGAAGAGCGTTTGCGCCTTCAGGCCAATCAAATTGAACGGGAAGTGAAAGAGCATCGCCAACATATCAGCGGCATTCTCGCCGGTGGTGAGCTGGAGAGTGAAGCGGCTTTAGAGCAAGAGCTTGCAGCGTTGACGCCCCAGGTCGAGCAAGCGCGAAAGGACTTCGAAACCGCCCAACTGCAGCGACGTAAAGCCGAAAAACAGCGTGATGATGCCCAGGCACTTCAGCGTCAGTTTGAAGCGCGGGATAGCTTGGCGGCTGAAAAAACGCGCCATCTTGAACAGCAAAGCCAGATCGTCAGCATCCAGGGCCATTTGACTCAAAGTGAGCACGCTCAGGCGTTGCGCCCCCAGCGTACGGCGTTAATCCAGGCGCAGCAGGCGCTAAGCACCGCGCACGCGGAACAGCAGAAGGCAGACGCCGCACTGAGCAGCCAGCGCACTAGCGCGGAGCAGGCGCAGCGTGCATTTGAGGCGGCCCGCGAGCGTCAGGCAGGGCTTCCTGAACTGCGCGAGCGCCATCGCCAGTTGAGCGAGTTTATTCAAAAAGGCCAACAATTAAGCGAACTACAGGCGCGATTCCAAACGGCACAAGCCGCTTGGCAACAAGCTGACGGTGCCCTCAAGCGCGATGAGGCGCAGTTGGACACCATTCGCCAACAGGGCGAGGCGGCAGGCGTTAATCTCGAACGATTACAGGCGGAACGCCAGCAGCTGGCCAGCGCCCCTGTTGAGCTACATCGCTATGAAACGCTGCTAACCCAACGTAAAGAGCTGGATGCGCTAACCGATCAGGGATGCGAGCTCACCACGCAACAACAGCAGGCAACAGCAGCGCTAGATCAACGGCGCAGTGAGTCAGAGCAGGCGGAACGCTTCGCTACTGAGCAGGAGATGCGGTGGCACCAAGGGCAGGCCGCGCTGTTAGCGCTCACTCTTGAGGATGATGCCCCTTGCCCTGTCTGCGGCAGCCTGGCGCATCCGGCCCCGGCCGTTAATAACGCAGACATCGTCACCAAAGAGCAGGTGGAAGACGCGCGCTCAGCCCAGGCGCAGGCCCGCCAATCTTTCCAGGACGCTGAACGCCATCACCAGCAGCTAGCGCAGCAGATAAGCTACCACAGCGAGCAAGTACAGCGACTCATTCAGCAGTTAGGCAAGTGGGCTAGCCAACCGCTGAATGAGCTACAAAAAGTCTGTGATGAGTTGCATCGCCAGGTCTCTCGGCAGACAAGCGTTGAGCGCGAGATTAGCCAACAAATCACCGCCCGTGATGCGTTAAGGCGTGAATGGGGCGCGCTAGATAAACAGCTTAAAGCCCAGCGGCCCGCGGTTGAAAAAGCCAAAGAGGACGCGTTAAGGCTAGAAAGCCAGCGCGATCAGTTGAGTCAGTCACTGCCTGAAAATGCCCGTGACCCCATCGCAATGCGCCAAACGCTCACGGAACTTGAGCGACAAGTTACCCAAATTGAACAAGCCTGGGAAAGCGCTCAGCAGGCGCTGACAAACAGCCAAACCCAACTGGCGCGAGCAGACGAGCAGCTAAGGGGAGCCAGCGAGCGAGTCGAGCAGGCTAAACAAACACTTGAACAGACCCAAGTAGAGTGGCAGTCAGCGCTTCAGGCCAGCCCCTTTGAGGATGAGGCTGCCTTTCAGGCAGCCCAACTGGATGACGCTCAGCGTCAGGAGCTCATTCACCAGGTAGACACGTACCAGCGCCGTTTGGCCGAATTAGAAGGGGCGCTGCAGAATTACCACGCTCAACTGGCTGAAAAAACGCCCCCCGATTTGGCTACGCTTTCTAGTCAAACCGAGGCCGCCCAAGCGGAAGAAAACACCCAGTTAGAGGCGTGGCGGATGCTGGATGGTCGCTTAACCACGTTGCATGGCATCCGCCAAAAACTGGCCAAGGCGCACACGGCTCAGGCTGAACTTGAAGCCCAGTATCAGGTGTGGGGCACGTTGAGCGAGGTCGCCAACGGCCGCACCGGGCACCGCATTAGCCTGCAGCGCTTTGTGCTGGGGGTGCTGCTGGATGACGTTCTGATTCAGGCTTCTGAACGGCTGGTACGCATGAGCCGCGGGCGTTATCAGTTGGTGCGCCGCGAGGATCCCACTAAGGGCAACAAAGCGTCAGGCCTCGAGCTGGATGTGGCTGACACTTACACCGGCAAGAACCGTTCGGTAGCAACGCTTTCCGGCGGGGAGTCTTTCATGGCAGCGCTGTCGTTAGCGCTGGGCCTTTCGGATGTAGTGCAGGCTTACGCTGGCGGTATTCAACTGGATACGCTATTTATCGATGAAGGGTTTGGTAGCCTCGATCAGGATGCCCTGGATCAAGCCATTGCCATGCTTAGCGAACTGCAAATGGGCGGGCGCATGATTGGGGTGATTTCCCATGTCAGCGAGCTCAAAGAGCAAATGCCCATCCGTATAGAGGTGAGCGCGAGCCGGCACGGGAGCTCGGTGGAAGTGAAGGGCGCACTTCTTTAATTTCTAAGGTATTTAAAGACTCAGGCATTTAAAGGCTATGACATTTAAAGCCCAAGCCAGCGTTAGTTCATGCTGCGTTCATATAGAATGATTTATAAAGTGTGTTAATCGACAAACGAGCTCTAAAGATAATATCGACTTAGGAGTGCAAGGATGAACGCAAGCAAGATTTTACAGCAGCTGATGCAGCAAGCCGGCGGCAGCCAGAAGGGCGGCAGTAGCAGCGGTGTCGATGTTAAAGGCATGCTGAGTGGGCTTTCTAAGCAATTAGGCGGCGGTAGCAGTGGCCAAGGAAGCGGCTCTTCTAGCGGCTTCGATGTTAAAAGCCTGCTCGGTGGCAGCGCCATGGGCATGTTAGTAGGCTCTAAGCGCGGCCGCAGCATGGGTGGCAAAGCGCTTAAATATGGCGCCATTGCCGGGGTAGGCATGCTGGCGTGGAAAGCTTGGCAAAGCTCTCAGGCGGCAAAAAATGACAGTGGTCAGCAAAATACTGCTCAGAATGCCTCAGAGGGTGAACGGGTTGAAGTCCTCAGCGGTGAGATCCAAGAGCGTCGCAGCCTGGAGCTACTGCAGGCAATGATTATGGCGGCACGTGCCGACGGTCACATTGATGAGCAGGAACAGGCGTTGATTACCGAGCAGATCGATGCCTTAGGTGCCGATCAAGAGATGCATAACTGGGTAGAGCAGCAGTTAAAAGCACCGCTGGATGCACAGGCGCTGGCTCGTGAGTCAGATTCCCCTCAGGCGGCACGCGAGATGTACCTGATTAGTGTGGCAGTGACCGACGATCAAAACCCTATGGAACGCGCTTGGCTGGACCAGCTAGCCAGTGCCCTTAACTTACCTAAAGAGATGACGGCCGAACTGGAGCGTCAAGCTGAGCAGGCGGGTTAATGCTGGATACGTTTAATTTTTGGTTAGCGACGGGCTTTGGACTAGGGCTAGCGCCGATTGCACCCGGTACGTTTGGCTCTCTGTTGGGGATTCCCTTGGCGTGGTGGTTATTGAGCCGCCCATTGGGCCAGCAAGGGATCGTTATGGCGGTTCTGTTGGTGCTGGCAGTGCCGGTTTGCCACGTTGCCGCCTGGCATTATGATGGGTTGGATCATGGCAGTATTGTCGCTGACGAGTATGTAGCCTTTCCGCTTGCGGTTATTGGCTTAGCGGCAGCGCGTCATCCCGTGGTAATGGCGCTTGGGTTTGGTGTTTACCGCTTCTTTGATGCGTTAAAACCACCGCCGATTCATCTAACTGAGTTTGTGCATGGCGGTTTCGGTATTGTTTTAGACGATGTTGTCGCAGCGTTGATAACGTGGGTGATTATGGCGATAGGCATAAAGCTATGGCAGCGCCGAGCGTCTGAACAACATTTAAGCTCTTAATCTAAGCTCTTAATCATACGCACAACAAAAACGCCGCAGGCCTGATGAAGGCCTGCGGCGTTAGTTTTTTACAACTCACAACTCACAGCATGTTGTTGCGGTTGCTCACCGTATTACTCTTGAACGACGATAACTGATTTGGCATTGACGAACTCAAGCATGCCAAAGCCGCCGTGTTCACGACCGTAACCGGAGTCTTTAACACCACCGAAGGGCATCTCCGGTGTAGCGACACCAAAGCCGTTGATAAACACCATGCCAGTATCGAAGTACTTGCTGGCAAGCTCTGTTGCGCGCTTAACGTCTTTAGAGATGATGCCCCCGCCCAGGCCGTAACGGCTGTCGTTGGCGATACGCATCGCATCTTCATCATCTTTGGCGCGAATCAGCGCGGCAACCGGACCAAAAAGCTCGTCGTCGTATGCTGGCTGACCGGGAGTCACGTTATCCAGCACAGTGACCGGGTAAAATGCGCCTTTACCGGATGGCTTTTCACCACCGCAGAGAATCTTCGCGCCTTTGCGAACGCTCTCTTCCACTTGGTCATGAAGGCCGTCGCGCAGGTCAACGCGAGCCATGGGGCCAAGGTCGCTACCCTCTTGGGTCGGATCACCCGCCTTTAGTGACTGCATGCGTGCAACGTAACGCTCTTTGAACGCTTCATAATTTTTCTCGGTCACTACAAAGCGTTTGGCTGCTACACAGGTCTGACCGCCGTTGTAAACACGCCCTTGAACGCAGGTGTCGATCGCCACATCCATGTCGGCATCATCAAGCACCAGGTAGGCATCGTTAGAGCCCAGCTCAAGCACGGTCTTTTTGAGGTGCTCAGCGGCTTTGGTGGCCACTTTGCGACCTGCGCCGTCGCTGCCTGTCAGGGTGACGCCACGCACCGCAGAGTGAGCAATGACTTCATCGGAAATGTCATGAGAGATCACGAGCGTACGGAAAACGTTCTCGGGAAGTCCCGCTTCACGATAGATTTTTTCCAACAGCAGGCCGCTACCCGTTACGTTTTCAGCGTGCTTCAGCAGGACGCCGTTACCCGCCATGATATTGGCGATAGAGTAGCGAACTACTTGGTAAGCGGGGAAATTCCAAGGCTGAATGCCGTAAATGACGCCCATGGGTGAATAGGTCACAAAGCCACGCTCACCATTGCCGGGCTGGCGCTCTTCATCGGCTAGCTTCTTAGGACCATGTTCCGCGGTGTAGTCACAAATAGCGGTACACAGGTCAACTTCCTGGCGCGCTTGTTCAGGTAGTTTGCCCATTTCTTTGACCATCAGGTCAGCAAGCTCTTCTTTGTGCGCTTGCATTGCTTGGCCAATCGCCTTCACCGTTTTGGCGCGGCTTTCTAGTGACTCCAGGCGCCAATCGAGAAAAGCATCGTAGCAGGCATCGACTACCTGCTTGGCTTCAGCACTGCTCATGAGTGCGTAAGTATCGAGTGCTTCACCGTTAGTCGGGTTGATCGTCGTGATGCTGTTGCTCATAAGATCTCCTATTTATAGATCAACGTGTTGGTCATGACGTCCAGCTCCTGGACGCTTAATCGACCGGTCTATTTCTAATACAGAACCACTCTAGTACAAACTGAGCGCCTCTGCATAATAGAGGTACTCAGTGTGGGGCATTGATTTAATCAATCAGTTCCTTTTATTGCTCAGTGAATTTTTATAAGTTTATTTTGTTTCTCCGAGGTGTAATGGTGATTCTAAAAATATTCGGCTTAATCAATAGTTTTAGCTACGCATCCGGGCCGCTTTGGTAATGGCGCGGGCACACTCCATTAACGAGGGCGCGAGCTGTTCCAGGGCGCGGTCGAGAGTCCAGCGGCTGCTGGGCGTAGTGATGTGTACGGCAGCCACCGGTAAACCCGCGGCGTTGCGTATCGGTGCGGCAATATTGATATCGCCGAGAAAGTATTCGGCGTCGTTCCAGGCGACCCCGCGTAAGCGGCATTCACGGATCAACTCGCTAAGGGTGTCGATATTAGTAATCGTGTTGGGCGTATGGGCCTTTAGCTCACAGGCGGTTAAATAGTCGTGAACCTGGGTGTCGTCCAGCGCCGATAAAAATGCTCTACCGGAAGCGGAGCAATACATTGGCACGCTGCTGCCCACCGGCATATGAATGGGGATGTAGTGACGGCTGGTAAAACGGGCCATGTAGATCATATCGAGCCCGCAGGGTTCGGTGAGCGACACGGTTTCCAGGCAGCTGTTGCTCAGTTCCGAGAGGTAGGGGTTGGCGCAATCGACCAGTAAATCGGCTTCTAGATAATTGGCGGAAAGCGTCATCAGTCGGATGCCGAGCCGGTATTTGCGGCTGGCGGGCGCTTTGACCAGGTAGCCGAGCTGTTCGAGCGTGTGGGTGATGCGCTGCACCGAGCCCATGCTCAACCCTGAAAACTTGGCGATTTCTGAGAGGCTGAGCTCGCTGTGCTGGGCGTCAAACAGCTCGAGCAGGTCAAACGCTTTCGCAAGCGATTGATTGAACTGCGGCGAGCGTGGTTCGTTGGCGTTGGCGTGCTTCATGCTTTTATAGAATTCCTTACGTGTTCCCCTTGGGGGCTAGGCCGCAAGGGGAGCGTATCAACATCTTGTGTGTTGGTATGGAAGCGTCTGGGCGGTTTAGCGCTCCAGCCAGTCTCTGGCCCGATAGTAATTGACCACCGTTTCAACATACAGCCTTTGTAGGCCGTGCAGGGGAATCGGCTTGATGGGAGTTAGAGGAAAAGGTAGGGCTTCCTCCAGGGAATGTTCACCTAGGTGCTCTCCCAATAATTTACCCAGATGGCTGCCCATGGCCACGCCACGGCCGTTATAGCCCAGCGCCACGGTGAGCCCTGGCTGGGGCTCGTGTACATGGGGAAGCGAATCCTGGGTGATGGCGATACGGCCTGCCCAGCGAAAGGAGATCTCTACGTCCTTTAGCTGTGGGTAGAGTTTGATAATGGCGTTTTCTAGGTGCCGAAAGTCGTTGGGCTTACGTGGGTCGTTGAAGGAGCCTCGACCGCCCATCAGCAGGCGGCCGTCCCGATCGCGGCGAAAATAGAGCAGCAGCTTGCGGGCATCTGACGCCACTTCGCCACCGGGCAGAATATGATTGCCTTCCTCTGCCGTAAGGGGGCGGGTGGCGATCTGATAGCTATTGGCGGCGATTAGGCTGCTGGCGAGTTTAGGTTGCAGATTGTCACTGTAGCCGTTGGTGCAGAGCAGAACCCGCTCTGCCTGAATTTCCGCACCGCCTTCCGACATGACGCGCCAACGACCTTCGGCACGGGTAAGAGAGCTTACGCGAGTGTGTTCATGCAGCGTTGCTCCACTATCGTGCGCTGCCTGTGCCAGCCCGCGGGCGTAGGCGAGCGGATTCAACCCGCCAGCCCTGGGGTCTACCCAGCCGCCAAGATACTCTGAAGTGCCGAGACGCTCGGCGCACTGCTGCTGATCTAGCCAGGCGATGTTTACGCCGCGCGTTTGCCATTGGCGAGCACGGTATTCAATCGCTTTCAGGCTGGCATGGGTAACCGCGGGTTGAATCCAGCCGCGCTGCTGGGCGTCGCAATCAATGTTGTGCTGCTTTATAAGGTCAAACACCACATCGGCATTGCGGGCAGAGAGCTCTATCATGCGTTGGCCGCGCTCTTCGCCATAGCGTGTGATGAGTTCATCTGGGTCGTATTTGAGGCCGGGAATGACTTGGCCGCCGTTACGGCCTGACGCGCCCCAGCCGATGCTCTCGGCTTCCAGTAAGGCGGTGCTTATGCCGCGTTTGGCGAGTGCCAGGGCGGCGGAAAGGCCGGTAAATCCGCCGCCGATAATCACCACATCGCTGCGCTGGGCGCCCTGCAGCGCTGGGTAGTCTCTGCCCGCGGGGGCTGTGTCAGCCCACAGGGAAGGGGGCATATGAGATGGGTTTGCCATCCTTGGTCTCCGCTAATGGTTTAGCACGCGGCGCAGAAAATCCTGGGTGCGCTCGTGGGAAGGCTGGGTAAGCAGCGTGTGGGCGTCGCCGGATTCGACAATTTGCCCGCCATACAAAAAGCAAACGCGGTCGGCGACTTCCTTGGCAAAGCCCATTTCATGGGTGACGACCACCATGGTCATGCCTTCGTTGGCCAGGTCACGCATGACGGTTAACACATCGCCCACCAGTTCGGGGTCGAGGGCGGAGGTGGGTTCATCGAACAGAATGGCTTCCGGTTGCATGGCCAGGGCGCGGGCAATGGCGACACGCTGCTGTTGGCCGCCGGATAGCTGCTGTGGATAGGCTTCGACTTTGTCGCCTAGCCCGACTTTCTCCAACAGCGCGATGGCGTTGGCGTGGGCGGTTTCACGGGGTTCGTTTTTGACGAAGATCGGCCCTTCCATCACGTTTTCGACCACCGTGCGGTGAGGGAATAGGTTGAAGCGCTGGAAGACCATGCCGACTTGAGTACGCAGGTCGTTAATATCTTTGCTGACCACATCGACCTGGCGGTCATTGATCGTAATGCTGCCCTGATCATAGGACTCCAGGCCGTTGATACAGCGAAGGACGGTCGACTTGCCAGAGCCTGAGGGGCCTATCAGACACACCACTTCACCCTTGGCGACCGTTAGGCTGACCCCTTTGAGCACTTCTACGTCGCCAAAGGATTTATGAATAGCGTTGATATTGATCATGATTTGCCTCCTTTCGCTGACTTGCCGAAATAGCGCTCTAGGCGGTTAACGCCAAAAATCAGCGGTAGACTAAGGCAGAGATAGAGCAGGGCAACGAGGGTATAGACTGTGGTGTTCTGAAAGGTGGAGGCGGCAATTAACTGCCCGGCCCGGGTCATTTCGGCGACAGTGATGGTGGAGGCTAGCGATGAGTCTTTCAGAATCATGACGGCCGTATTGCCATAGGGTGGCAGCGCAATGCGTATCGCCTGGGGCAGTACGACGCGGCGCATGATGAGCTTGCTTTTCATGCCGATGGATCTGGCGGCTTCAATTTGCCCTGCTTCAATCGCTTCGATACCGGCGCGGAAGTTTTCCGCCTGGTAGGCGCTATAGGCGACGCCAAGCCCGATAATACTTGCCTGGAAGGCGCTAAGTTGTATGCCGAGTTCGGGGAGTACGAAGTAGATATAAAACAGTTGAACGATAATCGGTAGGCCGCGCACCACATTGATGAAGGTGCCTGCAGTGAGCGACAGCGCCCGCACGGGCGAGAGCTTCATCAGGGCTAAGAGCAGGCCGAGCAGGGTGCTTAGCAGTAGGGCGCCAATGGTGATCTGCACCGTAATCAGAGCACCTTTTAATAGAATGGGTAGAAAGGCGGTGATGTCCGAAAACTCCATGGGAAGCCTTTATTTTGCATGCACTTCTTCAACTACCCCCGAAGAGGCAGTGAAGCAGTGCTGGGGTGATCATTAGCAGGCTGTTTCGTTAACGCTGCCGGTGGGTTACCTGGGTGTGGTTTACAAGCCCCACTCTTCGAAGATGGCATCGAGAGTGCCATTCTCTTTCAGGTGAGCAAGCGAGGTGTTCACTTGTTCCAGCAGTTCGGTGTTTTCCTGGTCAACCGCAAAGCCGATATGGCCAACCATTTCCTGCTCGTAGTTGTCTGCTAGCTGGAGTTCTGGAAAGCGGTCTTGGCTGAGGTGGTAGCTCATGATGGGGGCATCACCGACACCCGCCACGATGCGGCCTAACGAGATGTCACGCATCATGTCTGCCCAAGAGTCGTAATTGCGGATCTCTGGAAAAATGCCCATGTTGTTGAGCTGTTCGACGTAGGTGGTACCGACCTGGGCGCCAGTCACTTCGCCTGAGAGGTCTTCCAGTGTGTTGATCTCGCCATCGTAGTCCTGACGGGTAACGACCCCTTCGCCATAGGGGTAGACATCATCGCTGAACGCGACCTGTTTGGCGCGCTCTTCGGTCTTCAGCATTGCGGCGGAAATTATGTCGATATGCCCAGCGGTCAGCGAGGGTATCAAGGCGTTGAACTGAGACTCCTGAATAGTGACCTCATAGCCCATATCTTCGCCCAGTGCATTGACCAGATCGACCATCGCGCCGGTGATCTCATTGGTTTGCACGTCCAGGAACGTAAACGGAATCCCGCTTGGCGTTCCGCCTGCTTTTAGCACTTCCTGTGCGTTTGCCGTAGTAGCACCAAGCGATAAGGCTGCGCCCAGTACCGCCGGTAACAGCATCGCTTTTTTAAAGTGAAGAAGAGGTTGGCTGTTGGATGTGCGTTTCATTGGGTCACCATTGAGAGTGTTGGGGATTGTTATTTACGCCTTGTTAAAAGCTATTCGGTAACGTCATTTCAGAGCCTAGGTGAGTTTTATTTATCGGCAAGAGTTATTATTTATCGCATAGCGATAAAAATATCTGACATGTTTGTTTGAAGGGCGTAGTTACCTTGCTCGGGCCAATATGTGGTTACGTTGATGAATTAAGTCATCAAAATGTCGCTATTCGATGATTTTTTGCATCCCATATACCTGCATGATTTTATCTTTAATTTTTTTATCAATTAAATCAGTTGGTTGTTTGTTTTTTTTGGTTGGCATGGCGTTTGCTAAGTAAAAAATAGCCAGCGTTATTCTCGGTTTGATAATTGAGCTGGTAAAACCACCAATAAAAGCTAATAGGAAGCGCCATATGCAGTTAACTAGCTTTAATCAAGTGAGTAGCTTTAAAAGCGCCGGGAAGCTGATTACCGGCCATGGGGCCGCTCAGCAGTTGCAGCCTTATGTTCAATCGTTGGGTATGCAGCGCCCCTTAATCGTTACCGATAGTGGTGTGGTGGCTTCAGGCACGCTGGATATGATTACTGAGCAGCTCACGGCACTAAAGGTGACCTATGAGGTGTTTGATCAGGTAACGCCCGAGCCGGAAGTAGAAATAGTCGAAATGTGCACCCGTGCTTTCAATGCTGGCAAGCACGACAGCGTCATCGCTGTAGGCGGCGGGAGTGCCATGGACATCGCTAAGTGTGTAGCGGTATATGCGCACTACGAAGGTCCGCTGGAGGCGTTGTTTGGCGAGAACAAGGTTGACCAACGCACAATACCTTTGATCGCCATGCCCACCACGGCGGGCACCGGTTCTGAAGTGACCAATATCGCGATTCTGTCGGATAAAGCCCAACAGATGAAAAAGGGCATCGTCAGTGACTGCTTATTACCGGATGTCGCGATTGTCGCCCCTGAGCTTACGTTGAGTTGCCCACGTTCTGTGACAGCGGCCAGCGGGGTGGATGCGTTAGTCCATGCAGTGGAGGCGTATCTATCTAACTTTGCCACGCCGATTACCGATGCACTGGCGGTTAAGGCAATGAACCTCATTGTGCATTCGCTCCCCAAGGCGTTTGCCAATCCCAACAATCTCCAGGCCCGTGAAGATATGGCCACCGGTAGCCTGCTGGCAGGCCTTGCCTTTGGTAATGCTGGCGTGGGCGCAGTCCATGCATTGGCGTATCCGTTAGGTGGGCGCTACCACTTGGCCCATGGGGTGACGAATGCGCTGTTACTGCCCTTCGTAATGGAGTGGAACAAGCTGGCCTGCGTCGAGCGCTTTCGGGGCATTGCGGTGGCCTTTGATGAACCCGTGGCTGGGCTTTCGGATGATGCTGTCGCCCAAGCGGTTATCCAGCGCATGCATAAGCTGTGTGCTGATGTGGAGATTCCTTCCGGTTTACGCTCGTTTGATATTCCTGAATCCGCCATTCCTGAGTTGGCCGCCGAGGCCATTAAGGTGGAACGTTTGCTGCGTAATAACCCGCGGGTATTAACGCTTGCGGATGTTGAGGCGATTTACCACGCCGCTTATTAATTCGTCGCTAATTAAAACGCTATAACGACAAAACGTTTATTAAAAATACTAACAACTTTAAACAGGAGTCCATGCCATGAGCGCTTGGAAGCAACGCGTTGACGGTGAAGAAAGCCCGTACACACCATTAGGGCCGTTTAAGCTACGCCTGCCGTTTTACCATTATCGTTTTGAACTGCCCGATTACCTGCAAGGGCTTTTGATGTGCGCGGTGGATCTTGCCGCGATCCCATTGATGATGCAGCTACTGGGCATGCCGTTTGAAGCGGCGTTGGCCATCGTCATTTTAAATGGCTTGCTTTATTTGCTGCATCACCTGTTGGGTGACCCTGTCATTCCAGGGTGGATCACACCTGCTATTCCGCTGTTGATGGCTTATGTGTCGACCTTTCCCGAGGGGGTAGACAGGGTGCATGCGCTGATTGCCTTTCAGATGATGTTGGGGGTACTGGCACTGGGCCTGGGGGTAACGGGTATGGCCAGTAAAGTGGTGCGGCTCATTCCTTCCGCCATTAAAGCGGGGGTCATTATGGGCGCGGGCTTAGCCGCCATAGTGGTGGTGTTTGATGAAGGCGGTCGTTTTGAGCAGTACCCCTTTACCATTGCGATTGCCGTAGGTGTCGCGTTTTATCTGATTTTCTCTCGCCATTTCAACAAGCTGAAAGCGCAGGGCGGCCTGTGGGGTGCCGTGGGTAAACTGGGTATTTTCCCGATTATCGTGCTGGCGATTGTGGTGGCTCCACTGTTTGGTGAAGCGCCCTGGCCAGACGTTGAGTGGGGCTTTAGTCAGCCTGATTTCGCGCTGATGTTCAGTGAATACACGGTATTTGGCGTTGGTTTACCTCCGTTGATGATGTTTTTAACGGCCATTCCGACCGTTATTGCGGCCTACATTGTGCTATTTGGCGATGTGCTTCAAAGCAAGGCACTTTTGGAAGAAGCTGATGAGAAGCGCCAGGATGAAAAAATCGACTATAACCCTAACCGCGCTCATATGATTTTTGGTGGGCGTAACTTTGGGATGAGTATTTTTGGCCCTGATGTGGTGATGTGTGGTCCGCTCTGGGCAGCGATGCATGTGGTAACGGTTGAGCGTTACAAGCAGGGCAAAGCGGCGATGAACTCTATCTTCGGTGGTTCTGGTTCATTTCGCTGGGGGACGAATACGGGGCTGTTGTTGCTGCCGATCGTGAGCCTGGTGGAGCCTATTCTAGGAATTGCGCTGGCGCTGACGCTGTTGATTCAAGGCTATGTCAGTGTGCGCATCGGCATTATGGAAGCGCGCAGCCAACGGGACTTGGGTATCGCGGGCATTATCGCGGCCATGCTGGTGATAAAGGGCGCTACCTGGGCCTTTGGGGTGGGCATTTTGCTTTGCGCGTTAATTTACGGTAAGCGCTTCTTCTCCGGTGAGGTGGATAAAACTTTCGTTAAGGATTGGGATGAGGCATCCCAGCCCGTTGAGGATCCTGAGCCGGAAGTGCCATTGCGCAAATAACAGTCTCTGCCTTTATAGTGGTTTAATCGCCAAAAGGTTGGAAAACCAGTGTTCACCGCTTAGGCGGTGGACCTGGCCTGTGAGAGGAACTGTTATGCAACGGATCGAAGAGGGGCTTTCACTGGAAACCGCACTGCCGTTATTTGATTTACACGGCACTGATGCGGTGGAAGTCTTTGATACCCAAGGTCAGGTCATTGGGGTGTTGACCCGTACCGATATCGAAAAGGCGCAGTGTGATGCGACGTTGGGCCAGTTGGTGGGCGAGTGTATTCGCTACCGTGTCACCGGTATTAAACCGCCGGTGGAAGCTGAAAGCGTAGATGCGTTTGGTTTTGACCAAGAGCCGATGCGTTCACTGTTGGATGCTTTGCATGACGGGGTTTATATCACCGATGCCAACGGTATTACGGTAACGATCAATAAAGCCTATGAACGTATCACCGGCATTTCGCGCGCTGAGGTAGTGGGCTTTCATATGGCGGATTTGGTGAAGGCAGGGTTTATTTCCAAATCCGCGTCGTTGGAAGTCATCCGTGAACGCCGCCCGATTACGCTGGCGCAGACTATCCATAACAGCCGCAAGATCGTAGTCACTGGAACGCCTATGTTCAGTGCCGATGGCTCGATTGCTTATGTGGTTACCAGTGTTCGGGATATCACTGAGTTGCTACTGGCGAAACATGCCCAAGAGCAGCTAGAGCAAATTCAGCGCATCCGCGAGGCATATAAAGTGCCCGAGGTTATGGCGCTAAGCGCGCCGGGGGTGATCACTAGCCAACAAACGGAGCCCTGCTTTGCGCTTGCCAGTCGAGTCGCGAAAACAACGGCGAAGATTCTGATTCAAGGTGAAACAGGCACCGGTAAAACGCTATTGGCCCGCTATATACATCAGCAAAGCGACCGTGCGGATGGACCTTTTATGGAGCTTAACTGTACGGCATTTCCTGAAGGGTTGCTGGAAGCGGAGCTGTTTGGTTACACCGCAGGCGCATTTACCGGGGCGTCCCCTAGAGGCAAACAGGGGCTATTGGATGTGGCTCATGGCGGTACGCTTTTTCTGGATGAAATTGGCGATTTACCTCTCGCACTGCAGGTAAAACTACTCAAAGTGGTGGAAGAGAATCGCTACTTGCCGGTAGGTGGGACAGCTTTTCGTCATGCCAACGTACGTCTGATTACCGCTACTCACCAGGATTTAAATGATCGGGTAAAGCAAGGGCTCTTTCGCGAGGATCTGTTTTATCGCATTAGCGTGGTGCCGCTATGGCTGCCCCCTTTGCGGCAACGGCGCGATGAGGTGATTCCATTGCTGAACTATTACCTAGACCATTTTAATCAGTTGCATGGGGTAGAAAGGGGTTGGAACCCCGAGGCGTTGGAGTTGCTTTCTAGCTATTCGTGGCCTGGCAATATTCGTGAGCTGATCAACTTAACCGAGCGTTTATCCGTCACGGTTTTAGACGATGAGATAACCGCAACGGCACTGCCGAACGAGATATTCCCAAGCACTCTGTTTAGCCAACCGCCCGTGAGTGGTGATCTTCGCCAGCAGGTAATGCAGTTTGAACAGCAAGTCATTCAACAGGCGCTTACTCGCCATGGCACGACCCGAGCGGCAGCCGCTGCATTGGGTATCGATCAGTCTACGCTGGTCAAAAAACAGCGACGTTGGCGTCAAGAACTTATCTAACCTTCACTTTGAAAGGAAAAAATAATGTCTATCTCCAAGCAAACGTTTTTTAAACAAAACGCGTACATCAACGGCCAGTGGGTGGCCGCAACGGATGGCAGTAGTGTCGCGGTCACCGACCCTGCTAGCGGTGAGACGCTTGGCCATGTCCCTAGCTTGAGCGCGGAGCAAGTCAGTCAGGCTATTGAAGCTGCTAACGCCGCATTGCCTGCTTGGCGTGCTAAAACCGCAGCGGAACGTTCGCAGCTTTTAAAACGCTGGCATGCACTGATTATGGAAAATGAGGCGGCGCTAGGCGAGCTGATGACCTTGGAGCAAGGAAAGCCGTTAAAAGAGGCACGCGGTGAAATCGGCTATGCGGCCAGCTTTATCGAGTGGTTCGCTGAGGAGGCGAAGCGCTTATACGGCGATACTATTCCCGGTCATGCGACTGATAAACGCATCATTGTTACCCGCGAGCCGGTGGGCGTTTGTGCGGCGATTACGCCGTGGAACTTCCCTGCGGCCATGATTACCCGCAAGGTGGCGCCTGCCTTGGCGGCGGGTTGTACGATTATCGTTAAGCCCGCTATGGAAACCCCGTTGACGGCGCTTGCGCTAGCGGCGTTAGCCGAGCAAGCGGGCATTCCTGCCGGGGTGATTAATATTGTTACCGGTGATGCCAAAACGATTGGCCCCGTGCTGACCGATAGCCCGATTGTGCGCAAACTGAGCTTTACCGGTTCTACCCCAGTGGGCGCGCATTTAATGGCTGCCTGTGCACCAACGGTCAAAAAGGTGTCTCTTGAGCTTGGCGGTAATGCGCCGTTTATTGTGTTTGACGATGCCGATATTGAAGATGCGGTTACTGGGGCGCTGGACAGTAAGTTCCGTAATGCCGGGCAAACCTGTGTCTGCGCTAATCGTATTTATGTGCAAAGCGGTGTTTACGATGCATTTGTTGAACGTTTGGCCCAGCGCACCAGTGAACTGAGTGTCGGTAAAGGTAGAGACGAAGGCGTAGAGGTGGGGCCACTCATCTCTGAAAAGGCGGTAGAGAAAGTTGAAGCCCATTTGCAGGATGCACTCGATAAAGGTGGTCGCTTAATCACCGGTGGTAAGCGACACGCCTTAGGCGGTACCTGGTTTGAGCCAACGGTCGTGGCTGACGTAACCGCTGACATGGCATGTGCTCGCGAGGAAACCTTTGGGCCACTAGCGCCGGTATTCAGGTTTGAAACGGAAGCGGAGGTTATTCGTCAGGCCAATGATACGGAGTATGGGTTGGCGGCGTATTTCTATGCTGAAAGCGTGTCACGGATCTGGCGCGTATCGGAAGCATTGGAGTATGGCATGGTGGGCATTAATACGGGACTCATCTCGACCGCTTCGGCGCCTTTCGGGGGTGTCAAATCGTCGGGCATCGGTCGTGAGGGGTCACGCTATGGCATTGATGAATACACCGAGCTGAAGTATCTGTGCTTGGGTATTAAGCAAACGGCTGAGTAGAAAAATTTAGTCTGATTAGGTTAACTTTGCGTGATTTCCACGAAAACGTAGGAGCGTTTGATGAAGCCCACAGACTTTTGATCTGCGGGCTTTATATTATGACGTTTACTACTAAGTGACTTCGCATAAATTATCGTGTATAAATAACAAAGATCCATCAGAGTAAAATACGGAACCATGTCTCGGCGCTTACGTTTTGTTTCTTTAACACCTGACCAGCAACGACTCTTAA
>NZ_JBANSO010000012.1:0-134803 GCF_037070225.1 Vreelandella indica | reverse complement strand
ACTTCTTCAGGACGGCTGCTTTACGCTCTGCAGAATAACGTGGCACAAGGGCTCCATGCCGCTCCCTCTGGATTAGATTTAGGCGATATCGCCAACCGGACAACTAGGCTGACAGAGGGGGAGTGATAGATGTCACTGATCCTGGTGAGCCTCAGGAAATCTCTCAACACGAAACTGAACCTCAAGCCATTGAGGCTGCACGTCGTTTTGAAGCTAAAACAGCCGAGGAACTTGGCTCTGACCCTGATGATACGCAAGATTATGATGCGGCGGATGAACAGGCGGGTAAGCGTTTTCCTGGCTAATTGCCTGGCTTTGCTTTGCTCATTAGCTAGCCAGTCTCGGTATAATATTCAGCAATATAAACAGCTGAATAGTGTTTTACAGTGCTCTATTAGCGAAGAGCTGAATAGTAAAAATTGTAGTAAATACGTTGCCTAAATCAGTAATAGGTGTTGTTGGGAAGTGGTTAATATTTATTAATCTTTTATAAGAAATTCGTTTGGGCTTTGATTTAGTGCACTTCGGTGTACTAGCTTCTTATGTGTAAACCAACACAAGGAGAGATTGTATGAAACGGACAGCATTAGCAATTGCCATCGGTGCGGTTTGCGCAGGCTTATCAGCTGGCGTTCTTGCTCAGGAAGAGAACGAGAATGATACTGATAGCAACAATCAAACGTCCCAGCAGCAAGACACACAAGAGCAGGGTAGCAGCGACAACACCAGGGATATCAACGTTGAACAAAAGCCTGCTGAAGTAGAAGTAGAGCAAGAGAAACCTGATATCACGGTGGAGCAGTCTCAACCTAAAGTCACTATTGAGCAACCTGAGCCCAATGTGACCGTGGAAGAAGCCGAACCTAATGTCACCGTTGAGCAAACTGGCGAGCCTGAGGTGACAGTTGAGCAAGCGGAAGACGCCCAGGTTAATGTCAATGAAGACGAGCAAGAGCGCCAGCAGAATGATCAGCAGAGTGACCAAACTGATCAAAATGATCAGGCCGATCAAAATGACCAGTCCAACTCACTGATGTCCCGTCAGGTCAGCGACCTGGAAGGGATGACAGTGATGAATCAGGAAGATGAAGAGATCGGTGGAGTACAACATATTGCAAAGCACGATGAGTCTGGCGATTTGTTTGCTATCGTTTCGGTAGGTGGTATTTGGGGCTTTGGCGCAACGGACATTGCGCTGCCTATCAATGACATGCAGCTTGAAAATGATCAGCTTGTTGTAAACACAAACTATGGCGAAGATGAAATCGAAGCTTCATCTAATAATTACCAAGAAGATGAGTACAGCGAAGTGGATGGCAACATGACGCTATCTGAGGCGCAGCAACAGTAACGCAGCAACACTAACAGAGACGCTGTTTGACTCAGCCGATCTTTAGTGACTAATGATGAGGGCAAGGCGGATACGCCTTGCCCTTTTTGGTAGCTGCGCTAACGCTATTAACGCGGCGACATCTTTTTTTATGTATGAGTAACAAGCGCTGCCTTCATTAGCGCAATTGGGTAAGATGGGTATTTATCCAAGCCGATGGCGGTTTTCATGCAGTTTCCTCAATAATTATGCAGTCCAATCACTTAGCATCAAAAGCAGCGATATCCCGTCGGCGGGTAGCGTTTATGCTGCTGCCGGGGTTCTCGCTGTTGACCCATGCCAGCGCGCTGGAGCCGCTGCAAATGGCGAACCAGTTGAGCGGGCAGATGCTTTATCACACCGTTACGTTAAGCCTCAGCGACGAACCGGTACGCAGCGGTGCACAGCTTTCTCTGATCGCACAGCATGAGCTGGGTACAGCGCAGGGGCCGCTTGATTTGTTACTGATATGCGCACCCACGCCGCTTCCCTATACGTTGCCAGCAAAGCTCAATGAGTGGTTGCGCGGCCACCAGGGGCGCGGTGTGGCGCTTGGCGGTTTGGCCGGGGGGACGGAAGTGCTGGCTCGCTGTGGGTTGTTGGAAGGCTATCGTGCCACGCTGCCATGGCAGCGCTTTGAGGCGTTTGCGCAAGCCTACCCGCAAGTTACCCTTTCCCAGCAGTTGTTTGAAATTGACCGCGACCGACTTACCTGCGCCGGTGGTACGGCGGCGATGGATCTGATGCTGACGCTGATAGGTCAGCACCACGGCGCACGCTTGGCAGAGCAGGTCTCGGAACAGTTCGTGTGTGATCGCATTCGGCTGGCGGACGAGCGCCAGCATGTGGCACTACGCACCCGCCTGGGCCATGCGCCGAAAAGCCTGGTGGATGCCGTCACGTTGATGGAAGCCAATATCGAGGAGCCGCTCTCGACCCTTGAGCTGGCCGAGCACCTGGGGATTTCCCGGCGCCAGCTGGAGCGACTGTTTAAGAAGTATCTGAAGGCGGTGCCAAGCCGGTACTATCTCGATTTACGCCTGCAGGAAGCGCGCAAACAACTGCGAGAGAGTGACCGGCCGGTAGGCGATATCGCTTTTGCTACCGGTTTTTCCTCCGGCGCGCATTTTTCCACCGCCTACCGAAATCATTTTGGCATGACGCCAAGAGAAGAGCGTCTAAATTAAAAAGGTATGATTAGAAAAATAAGATTATAAGGCTCAGGTTAACGTATCGACAATGCCGCCTTCCACGCGCAGTGCCGCGCCCGTGGTGGCGCTCGCTTGGGTCGATGCGGCATAGACGCTCATGCTGGCCACTTCCTCAGGTGTTGCTAAGCGCTGGATGATGGAAGAAGGGCGGTTCTCTTTGACAAAACGCGCTTCCATCTCCTGCTGAGAAATGCCTTCTTTCTCTGCCATTTCACCAATCATCGTGAGCACGCCTTCAGAGCGCGTTGGCCCAGGCAAGATAGCGTTGACGGTTACCTGCGTGCCGCTGAGCGCTTTGGCCAGCCCGCGCGAAACCGATAAGAGCGCCGATTTGGTCATGCCGTAATGCACCATCTCGGTGGGGATGTTAATGCCCGATTCACTGGAGATAAACTGGATGCGGCCCCAGTCGCGGTCGCGCATGCCTTGGGCATAATGGCGAGAAAGACGCACGGCACTCATGATATTGATGTCGAAAAATTGTTGCCAGGTCGCGTCATCAACCTCGAAGAAGTCCTGTGGACCGAAAATTCCCACATTATTGATCAGGATATCTGCGCTGGGTTGCTGCTGGATCAGTGTTTGGCAGCCTTCAGCGGTGCCGAGATCGGCGGCCACGCCTTCTACCTGAGCATTTGGGGCATCCTGTTTAATGCTGGCTATTGCCTCATCCACCCGTGCCTGCGAACGGCCTGTGACGACAACCTTAGCGCCAGCGTTGGCAAGCCCTTGGGCAATCGCAAAACCGATACCCGCCGTCGAGCCGGTAATGATGGCGTGCTTACCGCTTAGATCAATTTTCATAGGGTGTACTCCTCTCTTCCTGAGTGTCAGTACGTCGCGATAGCTATCTATTCAAGACGCTCTATCCAGCTATGACGTTATCGCTTGCCAATAAGTATGGGGGTCTTATAGCGTTCTTCAAGGCGACAGCGCGGCGCAATGGGCGTCGCTATTCATAATTTGCCGTCCCATTGCTGAAAGCGGTTGACCGCGTTGGCCCCTTATACTGTTTTCATTCCTTCCCTCCATTGGAGATAACGCCTCATGAGCCATACCCCAAGCCGTCAAGATTACGATCACTACATGACGCCTAACTACTCCCCGCAGCAGGTTATTCCCGTGCGCGGTGAAGGTAGCCGCTTGTGGGATCAGCAGGGGCGGGAATATATCGATTTCGCCGGGGGCATCGCCGTCAACTCCCTGGGTCACTGTCACCCGGTACTCGTTAATGCGCTGAAAGAGCAGGGCGAAAAGCTCTGGCATCTCTCTAATGTATTTACCAACGAGCCCGCGTTGAACTTGGCTAAAACGCTGGTTGAACGCACCTTCGCTGATAAAGTGTTTTTATGCTCTTCAGGGGGTGAAGCCAATGAAGCCGCGCTGAAGCTGGCCCGCCGCTGGGCGGTGGATAACTACGGCGAACAGAAAGACAAGATCATCTCGTTTTATCAATCGTTCCACGGTCGTACCTTCTTTACTGTCAGCGTGGGCGGCCAGCCCAAGTACTCCCAGGGATTTGGCCCGGTGCCGGGCGGTATTCATCACGCCAACTACAACGACCTGGAAAGCGTTCGTGCACTGATGGGCGACGACACCTGCGCGATCATGGTTGAGCCCATGCAGGGCGAGGGCGGCATCGTGCCCGCAACACAAGCATTTCTCCAGGGCCTGCGCGATCTGTGTGACGAACATAACGCGCTGTTGATTTTTGACGAGGTGCAAACTGGCGTGGGTCGCAGCGGTGAACTCTACGCTTACAAGAACTACGGCATTACGCCGGATATCCTGACCAGCGCCAAGTCGCTGGGCGGCGGTTTCCCCATTGGCGCCATGCTGGCCATTGATGACGTCGCCAAGTCGCTGGTCGTCGGTACTCACGGCTCTACCTACGGCGGCAATGCGCTGGCTTCTGCCGTAGCGCTGGCAGCCGTCGAGTTTATCGATACCCCTGAAGTGCTGGAAGGGGTGAAAAAGCGTCACGATCTGTTCCGTGAGCACCTGGAAACCATCAACCGCAAGCACGGCGTGTTTAAAGAAATTCGTGGTATGGGACTGTTAATAGGTGCCCAGATGTCGGATGCCTATGAAGGCCGCGCCAAGGACATTCTGCCGCTGGCTATCGAAGAGGGCTTGATGGCCTTGATTGCAGGACCCAATGTACTGCGCATGGCACCTTCGCTGGTGATTCCCGAAGCGGATATCGCCGAGGGCATGGCCCGTCTAGAGCGCGCCATTGAGCGGCTAGTTGCCTCCGCATGAGTGAGCAGCCTACTGGGTTAACAGAGGGGGCGTCGAAGATGCTGGTAGTGCGACCCGTTAAAGCGTCGGATCTCCCGGCGCTCGAACAGTTGGCTGAGCATGCAGTGCCCAGGTTGACCAACTTGCCTGCTAATCGCGAGCGGCTTCAGGAGCGCATCGCGCGCTCCCAGGACGCCTTCAATGGTGAGGTCGAGTTTCCTGAAAACGAGCACTATACCTTTGTGCTCGCTGACGATAGTCGTGAGGAAGTGTTAGGAACGGCCACGATCCGTGCCCAGGCAGGTGCCAACGAGGCTTACTACACCTACCGCCAGGAAACGCTGATTCACGCCTCGCAGCAGTTGAATGTGCGTCGTGAGGTCCAGACGCTGGCGCTTTCCCACGAAGTCTCAGACGCCACTCTGCTGTGCGCTTTTTCGCTGAACCCCCGCTACAAGGGCACCAGTGCCGAGAACCTGCTGCGTCGGGCGCGGTTGATGTTCATTGCCCAGTATCCAGAGCGCTTTTCGCGCATCCTGGCGGTCGCGTTTCCCGGCTATCTGGATACCCGCGGCGAATCGCCGTTTTGGGAAAGCGTCGGCAGGCACTTTTTTGCCCGCAGCTTCCAAGACATCAACCACATTGCAGGCGTACGCTCGAAAAGTTTCATCGCCGAGGTGATGCCCCAATTCCCGCTCTACCTGCCGCTGTTGACGCCCCAGGCGAGAGCCGCCATTGGGCGTGAACACCCCGCCCATGAAGAGGCGCTGGAAGAGATGCTGGCGGAAGGCTTTGTGCGTTCTCGCCATGTGGATATTTTCGATGCCGGGCCGATTGTCAAAGCCGAGCGCGACCGGCTGGAAACCTTTCGCCGAGCCGCCTGGCACCCGGTGCGCATTCGCCCCGAACACGCCTTGCCCGATGCCGAACCGGCGATGATTGCCAACCAGAAGCTGGGGGATTTCCGCTGTATCGTTGCGCGTTATGCGTTGTCGCCCACGGGCCAGTTGATGCTCTCGGCGGAGCACGCCGAGCGGCTGGGCGTTTCGGAAGGGCGCGCCGTGCTGGCCGCACCGCTTACCTTACCCGCCGCGGTGGACGCGCTCGATGAAGGAGAAATGTAATGCGCATTCGACCCATTGCCCGCAATGACCTGGATGGGCTGCAGGCGCTTGCGCAGCAGGCCGGGGTAGGGTTTACCTCGCTGCCGGATAACCGCGAGTTTCTGGCTGGCAAGATAGAAGCCGCCGCCAGCGCCTTTGAAGAGCGCACCCCGGTGGATGACCGTCTCTACTTCTTTGTACTGGAAGATGAAGTGAGCGGTGAACTGGCGGGCTGCTGTGCGATTGAAGGGCAGGTAGGCCGAGAAGTGCCGTTTTATAACTATCGGCTGGGTACTCTGGCGCACTCCTCCATCCAACTGGATCTTCACCGCACCATCGACACGCTGTTTTTAAGCTCTGACCACACGGGTGATGCCGAAGTGTGCTCGCTGTTCCTGCGTCCAGAGTATCGCGGTGAAGCCAATCGCCACTTGCGCAACGGTGCGCTGCTTTCCAAAGCGCGCTGGCTGTTTATCGCTCAATTTCGTGACCGTTTCCCCGACAAAGTGTTGGCGGAAATGCGCGGTGTGTTCGATGAGAACAATACCAGCCCTTTCTGGGAGAGCCTGGGAAAGCACTTCTTTCCCATGGATTTCAGCGAAGCGGATCGACTCACTGGCTTGGGGCAGAAGAGTTTTATCGGCGAGCTGATGCCCAAGTTCCCCATCTACACCACCTTTATGGCTGAAGAGGCGCGCGCCTGTATAGGCCAGGTGCATCGCCATACCCGCCCAGCACTGGAAATGTTGAAAAAAGAGGGGCTGCGCTGGGAAGGCTATATCGACATTTTCGACGGTGGCCCCACCGTGGAAGCCTACATTGATGATGTGCGCGCTATCCGTAATTCACGGCTTTGCCAGGTGGAGGTATCTGCCGCTGCCCGTGAAGAGAGCGTCAGCCGCTGGCTGGCGGCTACCACCCAGATGCTGAATTTTACCGCCAGCTGGGTAGGCCGTGCGCCCACCGACGACAACACGATTGTGTTGAGTGAAACCGAAGCGCAACGCCTAGGCGTTTCTACCGGCGATACCCTGCGGTTACTCGAAACCTAGGCGACGTTCACAGGAGAGTTTTATGCACGCCCAACAGCAGCAACTGATCAATGGCGCCTGGGTCGCAGGCGACGCCGAGCCGTTGAGCAAGCATGACCCAGTTTCCGGGCAACGGCTCTGGGAGGCCGCCACGGCCAGCGAGGATCAAGTCGCGACCGCTGTGAAGGCCGCCCGCAGCGCCTTTCCTGGGTGGGCGCGTACTCCCTTTGCCGAGCGCCAGGCCCTCGTCGAGCGTTTTGCCGAGGTGCTGAAATCCCGTGGGGAAGCGCTGGCGGTGGCGATTGCCTCTGAAACCGGCAAGCCCCTCTGGGAAGCGCGCACTGAAGCGGGGGCGATGGTGGGTAAGGTGGCGCTATCGGTCAAGGCGTATAACGAGCGAACCGGTGAGCGGGAAAAAGTCGTTGGCAATGCAAAAGCCGTATTGCGCCATCGCCCCCACGGCGTGATGGCAGTATTCGGCCCCTATAACTTCCCAGGCCACCTGCCCAACGGCCATATGGTGCCCGCGCTATTGGCGGGCAACACCGTGGTCTTCAAGCCCAGTGACCAGACCCCTCTAACCGCCGACTTAACCCTGCAGTGCTGGTTGGAAGCCGGGCTGCCTGCCGGGGTGATCAATCTGGTGCAGGGCGGCGTTGCCGTGGGCCAGGCGCTGGCAGGTAACCCCGATATCGATGGCCTGCTGTTTACCGGTAGCGCCAAGGTGGGCGGCATGCTGCATCAGCAGTTTGCTGGGCAAATGGATAAAGTGCTGGCGCTCGAACTGGGTGGTAATAACCCGCTGGTAGTGAAGGACGTTGATGACGAGCGGGCGGCGGTGCTTACCATTCTACAATCGGCGTTTTTATCTGGGGGCCAGCGCTGCACCTGCGCTCGCCGCTTGATGGTGCCGGAGGGCGCCGTGGGCGACCGGCTGATCGATGCACTTTCCGAGGCGATCGCTAAGCTGCACGTGGCGGGCCAGTTCGAAGAGAACCCTGCGCCATTCTATGGCGGTTTGGTGAGCGTGGCCGCCGCAGATGGTCTGCTCAAGGCGCAAGAGGAACTGGAGTCCATGGGGGGCACGGTGATCAATCGCATGCAGCGCCTGCAAGACAACACCAGCCTGCTAAGCCCCGCGCTAATTGATGTGACGGGCCTGGACGTTCCCGACGAGGAGCATTTCGGACCGCTGCTGAAAATTCATCGCTATCGCGATTGGGATGAAGCGCTCTCGCTCGCCAATAATACCCGCTACGGGCTCTCCGCTGGGTTGATTGGTGGCGATCATGCCGATTGGGACGACTTCCTGCTGCGCATTCGCGCGGGCATCGTCAACTGGAACCGCCAGACCACCGGCGCTTCCGGCGATGCGCCTTTCGGCGGCGTGGGCGACAGCGGCAACCACCGCCCCAGCGCCTATTATGCGGCAGACTACTGCGCTTATCCGGTGGCTTCCATGGAAGCCGACACCCTGGAGATGCCTGAAACCCTGCCACCAGGAGTGAGTCTATGAGCGGCAGTGCCTTCAGTCGTATCAGGGAAGTCAATTTCGACGGTTTGGTCGGGCCCACCCATAATTACTCAGGGCTGGCAGTCGGGAACGTCGCTTCGATGAGCCACGGTGGCCTGCTCTCCAATCCCAAGGAGGGCGCGCTACAGGGGCTGGCCAAGATGAAGTCGCTGATGGACGCAGGCTACGCCCAGGGCGTGCTGCCACCTCAACAGCGCCCCGATATTGGCGCACTGCGCGATTTGGGTTTTAGTGGTAGCAATAGCAACGTGCTGGCCCGCGCCGCTGTCGAGGCACCGCAGCTACTGAGGGCGGTATGTTCGGCGTCCAGCATGTGGACCGCTAATGCAGGCACGATTACCCCCAGCGCCGACGTACCGGATGGCCGGGTGCACTTCACGCCGGCCAATCTGCAGTCGAGCTTTCATCGATACCTGGAGCCGCAAACCACCGGAAGGGTACTGCAAGCTATTTTCCACGATGAGCAATATTTTGCTCACCATCCGGTGCTGCCTGCCACGCCGGCCTTTTCCGATGAAGGGGCGGCCAATCACACCCGCCTTTGCGGCGAATACGGTGAGCCAGGCGTTCATCTGTTTGTATATGGCCGCCAGGCGTTTGGTGACGTGCGTAGCGGCGAGCGTGAACCCCAGCGCTATCCCGCCCGGCAGACACTAGAAGCCAGCCAGGCGGTAGCCCGCCAGCACGGGCTTACGGAAGCGCAAACCGTCTTCGCCCAGCAGCACCCGGATGCCATCGATGCAGGCGTATTCCATAACGATGTCATTGCGGTGGGCAACGGCCCTGTGCTGCTCTACCACGAAATGGCCTTCCTGGATGAAGAGGACACGCTCGATGCGTTGCGTGCCAAAATGCACACGCCACTGATTCCCGTGCGCGTGCCGGTCGAGGCGGTGAGCATGGAAGACGCGGTCGCATCGTATCTCTTCAACTCCCAACTGCTCTCCAACCCGGACGGCACCATGACGCTGGTGGTGCCCGGGGAATGTCAGGAGCGGGAAACGGTCTGGCGGACGATTCAGGATCTCATCCTGGCGGGCAATAACCCCATCGGCGAGGTGATCGTCAAAGACGTCAAGCAGAGCATGCGCAACGGTGGCGGCCCCGCTTGCCTACGTTTGCGCGTGGTGCTAACGGAAGCCGAACGTGCCGCGCTCTCTGGCCGCGTGCTGCTCAACGATGCACTGTACACCGATCTGACCGCGTGGGTGGAGCGCCACTACCGCGACCGCCTAGCCCCTGACGATCTCGCCGACCCACAGCTGGCGGAGGAGTCGCTTGCGGCACTGGATGAACTCACCCAGTTGCTCAAGATCGGGCCTGTTTACCCGTTTCAGTTGGGGTAGGAGTAGCGTTAGCGTGTTCTAAACGGCCAGGCTTAGCCTTGCCGTTTTGTATTCACATATAGGAATGCAATATTGAATTTGTCGATATGATGCAAGACTAGACCTAAAGCAGCACTAGGAATCGAGATATGACGCCTATTATTCAGCCGACTAACGACAAGGCGTTCGCGGAAGAATTAATTCGCCAAAATATGTACGGCTACTACACACAGCTGAATATGCGCTGGGATACCGATCTATTTGATAGACAGTGGGGCGAGTTGGACAGCTACGCGTTAGTCATCAACGCGTCACGCGTGGGGCTGTTATGCATCAATCACGATGAAGACGCCTACTATATTCGGGAGCTGCAAATTGCCCCGCCGTGGCAGCGCCAAGGCCTGGGGACAGAGGCAATCCACTTCACGGCTGACACTGCCAAGCAAGCGGGCATTCCGTTAATTCGGTTGCGCGTGTTTTGTATCAACCCAGCCATCGCTTTGTACGAGCGCATGGGGTTTAGGATATTGAAAACCGCAGGGGGTATGCACTCCATGGAACGTCGCATTCTGTAGCCGTACAAGCAGGATCGTAAAACGGCTCTTGTGACTCCCTCTCCAAAGCGTCCTGCCATGATCATCACCCCATCGCTTAGGCCCATCGTTTAGGCTGCTCTATCAGTCACCTGCTTCGCTTTGCCAATGTTAAGCAGGGCGATACCGGCACCAATCAATAAGATGCCCACCAGCAAGCCTTCGGGGGTGGTTTCTCCCTGTAACAAGATGGCGACCGGAACACCCACCACGGCACCGACCGAGCCCAGCAAACTCAGGAATACCGGGCCGCCGCTTTTCTGTAGCAGGAAGAGCAGTAAAAACTGACCCGCGAACACCACCGCCTGTACGGCAATTAGAACAAGCGGCAGAGATCGATCCATGGGGACGTGAAGTGAGAAGCCTGGCAGTAGGCCCACCCCCAGCAGAAGAATAGAGGCAGCTATCAGCATCCCTGGCGCCAGCGCATCGCTAGATACCCCCGCTGGCCAGCGCAGGGTCCGGTAGAGATTGCCGATGGCCAACAGGACAGGGCCAATCAAGGCAAGAAGAATCCACAGGTAGTCAGCATCCGGGGCCGAAAGCTTATGGAAAGCCAGGGTAAAGGCGCCCATAAGGGCTGACATGACGCCCGCCGCCCGCAAGAACTGAAAGCGCTCCATTTTTAACGTTAAAGCACCGATGTAGGTGAGCAGTGGTGGCAACGTGATGATTAATGCCACAAACCCGGCGCCGACATGGGGGATCGCCGAGAAGAAGAGCAGATTGGCGCCCGCCACGCCCAGCAGCGCAGAGATCAGGTAATACTCGACGCTGCGAACGGTCAACGGTGGCAGATGGCGGCGATAGGCGGCGAGCGCAAGCAGAATAAGTGCCGCCCCTGAAATTGACCAAAACAGAAAAGCGAGCGCTGATAGCTGCATTTCACCCGCGAGCTTTGCCAAATTAGTCGATAGGCCCAGCAAAGCGCCACCGGCGAGCAGATACAGCAGTGGGGCAAGCCAGGCTTTTTTAGAGGCGTGTCGCTTGGGTGGGTTGGGTAACGTCATTAGCAGCCTTCAAGGATTATATCTTGATATCAAGGTATGTAGAAATAATCTTGACGTCAAGATACATAGGCGCAAAATACGTTTATGGATCATGTAGACCACATACTCAAACAGTGGCGGCAGGAGCGGCCCGACCTTGACGTTGCGCCGATGGGCACCATTGGCCGGGTCAAACGGCTTAACCACGCTTTAATGCGCGCAATGGAAAAGACCTGGGCGAAATATGGCCTGACGGATGCGAGCTTTGACGTGCTGGCAACGCTGCGCCGAGAGGGAGCGCCCTATGCACTATCGCCGAGCGATCTGATGACATCCACCATGGTGACGTCAGGCACCATGACGCACCGAATCAACCTTCTAGAAAAGGCAGGACTGATCGAACGCGTCAAAAACCCAGAGGACGGTCGTGGTTTTCTAATCTCTCTTTCCCAGCATGGTTTTGATTTGATCGACGAAGCAGTGGCTGCCCATGTGGAAACACAGGCGCAACTGGTCAGTGGGCTGACGGAAGAGCAAAGAGCGCAACTGGACGCGTTGCTGAAACAGTTCTTGGCGGGGTTTGAGCAGGAATGATAGCGCTTGCCACCGGAAGGCCGCTGTCACTTGATCCGTCGTCCAGGCACCAAGCCTTGTGATTACCGTTCGCGCAGTCCCTAGGATATCAATATCCAAACAACGCCACTGCGCTGGAGGCTGGGCTGAGCTCGTGTAGACTCTGCACTCGTTTATCAACCAGTTCATCAAAAGGTCCGACAAGCGTCATGACTTCCTCGAACCACCTTTTTTCCGATGCTGAGCGCCGTGGGCTTTACCGCGCCATACACGAGCGGCGCGATGTGCGCTCTCAATTCCTACCTGACCGGATTCCCCCTGACGTATTAGCCCGCCTTTTAGAGGCTGCACACCATGCGCCTTCGGTAGGTTTCATGCAGCCCTGGGATTTCATCGTGATTGAAAGTCGCGACGTCAGGGAAACGGTGCTGGCGATATTCGAGCAGGAGAACCGGAAGGCCGCCGAGCGCTTTGAAGGCGAGCGCAAGGAGCATTACCGCAGCCTTAAACTACAAGGCATTCTGGAAAGCCCACTCAATCTCTGTATTACCTGTGACCGAAGCCGGGGCGGCCCGCATGTGCTGGGGCGCAATAGCATTGTCGATACCGACCTGTTTAGTACCTGCTTAGCAGTGCAAAATCTTTGGCTAGCGGCGCGGGCTGAAGGTATTGGCGTTGGCTGGGTGAGTATTCTCGATCAAGAGCAGCTAAGCGCGGCGTTGAATTTGCCTGAACATGTCTATCCTCTGGCGTATCTCTGCCTTGGCTATGTGAGCGAGTTTTTAGATCAGCCAGAGCTTGAAGCCAAAGGCTGGCGCGATCGACTGCCATTAAGCGAACTAGTGCATGGCGACCAGTGGGGGCAGCCGCTAGCCGCTTTCCAGTTAAACGCTTTATAGCGCTAACACTGCTTTACCGCTAATGTCTGCGATTTGGCTAAATGATGCCTGGAGTAAAACGTGCCGGACGATATTACCTTTCAGCGGCTAACTGCCGATGATCCTCATGTTTCATTGGTGGCGATCTGGATATTTGAAGCCTGGGGGCATTTACACCCAGGCCTCACCCAAGAGCAGGCTATTGAACGTGTGAAGGCCGAATGTGGCCAGGGCGGTGTACCCTCCATTTTTGTGGCCATGCAAGGTGAAACCCCTGTGGGAACCGCCAGCCTAATTGCCGATGATATGAGCATTCGACGTGAACTTACCCCCTGGCTAGCCTCCGTCTTCGTTGTGCCCGAATGGCGGGGGCAGGGCATCGCTTCTGAATTGGTGAAACGGGTAGAGGCGGAAGCAATAGAGAGTGGCATACGGCATTTCTACCTTTATACCCCCGACCAGCAAACGCTCTATCGCCGCTTGGGCTGGCAAGATGTAGAGCATCTTGAGTACCGGGGCGAGACCGTCACAGTGATGTCGCGGCAGTTGGGGCTTTAAGGAGCGCTTGGCGTTGGCCTGCGCTGCCGTCGATAAAGTTGCGTTTAAATAAAGGAGAACACTCGTGCGACGTTTGATCGTTCTGCCCACTTCCCGTGCGGGGTGGGGACTATTCATCGCTTTCGTGGCACTGGTGCTGGCGGGAACCTGGCCAGTGATTGGCCTGGTGAACCGGGCAACGCTAGTGTTGGGGCTCCCGTTAATGGTGGTATGGAGCTATCTGGTTATTTTTGCCTGCGTGGTGGTCATGCTGATCGGTAATCGCATTGTGGAGCGAGACGACCATGAATAGCCCTTGGCCATTACTGATAACGCTGACGTATGTGGCCATTGCGATGGTGATTGGCCTACGTGCCAAGGCGGGCCGCTCCATGAACAGCCTGGAGGAGTGGGGCGTGGCGGGGCGCAGCATGGGGCCGGTGACGCTCTACCTGCTGATCGCCGCCGGTAGTGTGAGTGCTTACACCTTCATGGGTGCGCCCGGTTGGGCTTATTCCAAAGGCGTCGCGGTATTTTATGTAGCAATTTACCTTGCCTATCTCGCGTTGGTCGCATGGTACTTCGGCCCGAAGGTGTGGCAATTCGGCGAGCAGTTTGGCCATGTGACCCAAGCAAGTGCCATCGCTGACCGCTATCAAAGCCCCGCGCTGGGGGCGCTGGCCGCGCTCGTGATGGCGATTGGCTCCATTGCGTATGCTGTTCTGCAAACGATTGGTTCGGCCTATATTCTGTTTGTGATGAGCGGCGGCTTGATACCGATATGGCTGGGTGTGCTGCTAGTGCTTGCCTGTATTGCCGTGTACCTCTACGTCAGCGGACAGCGGGCGATTGGCCGCACCAATGCCTTCCAGGGCGTGCTGATGCTAATCGTTGCCTGGGCCGTCGGCCTGTGGGCCGTGCACAGCGCTACCGGTGGGTTAAGTTTTGCAGGGGTGTTCGAACGTATTCAGACCGAACATAGCGAGTTTCTCACCCTGCCAGGCGCCGGTGGTGATATGAGCTTTAGTTTCTGGACGACCTCGATCATCGTTTCGATGTTCTCGTTTATGCCGCCAGTATGGACGCAGTGGATGAGCGCTTCCTCTGCGCGCACTATTCGCCGTAGCGCGACGTGGCTGCCCACTTATTACGTAGTGATTTTTCCTATGGTGGTGGTGGGCTTCATCGGCATTTTTTCGCTGCCTGAACTCGCCCGCGCCGATACCGTCGTGCTGGAATACGCCATGCAGCACTTGCCTGTTGTGTTGGTCGGGCTGTTGGGCGCAGGCACGCTGGCCGCCTCGATGTCCTCGAGTGAACCTTTTATTCACTCGGTGTCACTGTCGTTTAGCAAAGATGTACTGCAGCCAGTGTTAAAACTCTCGGGTGAAACCACCGGCAAGCTGGCGCGGCTGTTAATCCTGCCCATCATGTTCCTTATTGTGGCGCCGCTGGCGATTGCGGAGCCCGGTAGCCTAGTGATGATTCTGCTAGTGGGGTTGGGTTTTGCCTCCCAGGTGCTGCCTGCATTTATAGGTATGTTCTTCTGGCCACGCGGTTCTCGTTTAGGTGTAATGGCCGGTATCGTAGTGGGGTTTTTGATTACCACGGCATTTACGCTCCTTTGGCCGCACCCGATGGGTATTCATGCAGGTTTCTGGGGATTGATGATCAATTTGCCCGTGTTTATTACAGTGTCACTGCTGACACCTGCTACCAGCGCAGACGTGGTTGAACGCTTCTTTCGTATTTCTGCTCCTCGCGGCTTCAAACGACTGAAAAGTAACGCTGGCGAGTAAGCGCTGACTTAATCTGTTCATGTTGTTCGATTACCCTTGCAGATAACCGTTTTTATAGACGCTCTACCAAGTCGAACCAATGTACTAACAAAGGCAACGCGATGAGTCATGCACTGACTGGACATAACCGCCCTCAGCAGGTGATTGAGGCAACCCATCAGGCGAACAAAGCATTGGCAACGGCAACCCGCCAGGCCAAGTACGCCAAAATGGCTGCATCGCCTTACCGTTTTTATCGGGGGAGTAATCATCTTTTCTGGCAAGACGTTTGGCACGATTGGCGCTTTGCCCTGTTCGGCGGCTGGCCGGAAACTCAAACGTGGCTGCAAGGCGATGCTCACGTCTATAACTTTGGCGCTTACGGTCACCACGATGACCAGGTGCGTTATGGCATGGATGACTTCGACGATGCGTTGATTGGCGACTATCAGTACGACGTGTGGCGACTGGCTATCAGCGTGGTACTGGATGGTCGCGAGAACGCGGAGCTAGACACCAAAGCGATTGATAAAGCACTCAAAAAGCTAATAAAAGGCTATTGCCAAACGCTGGCGGATCACGTCGATGTTAAACCCATTCACGCTGTCACTCTCGACACCGCGAAGGGCCCGCTGAAGCCGTTCATGAATAAGGTGGCGGATAAACAGAGCCGTGTGCGGATGCTCGAAAAGTGGACGATGCTTGATGACCAGAAAGGCCGTCAATTTGCCGAGCGGCCCGGTAAGCTCGCCAATCTACCGGCGGATGTCGCCAGCCAGCTACGCCGTCTGATTGAACAGGAGTATCAGCAAACGCTGCAACACGCCCTTAAAGCGAGTGATCCTCACCATTTTCGTGTGAAAGATACGGCTCGACGTCTGGATGCAGGTACTGGTTCGCTGGGCGTGGAGCGTTACTACGTATTGATTGAGGGAGGCGTTGAGCACGAGCACGACGATATCATTCTGGATATCAAAGAGCAGGTACCGCCAGAAGCGTACCAACTGATGGATAAGGCCCAGCAGCAGGCGTGGCGAAAGCTGTTTCCCAATGAAGGTATCCGACATGCTGCGGCATTCCATGCCATTGCCGAGCACCCGGATGCTTATCTTGGCTGGCTAACCATGAACGGCAAGGTGTTTTCGGTTCGCGAGCGCTCGCCGTTCAAGAAAGACATCCCGACCCATAAGCTCTCTGGTGGTAAGTCGTATAAAAAGCTGGCGCAGCAGTGGGGGGAAATTCTTGCCCGTGAACACCTGCGCGGTGCCCAGGCGCTTAATCGAGGTGACGCGACACGCTTTGCCAAGGCCGTTTGCCAACGCCTGAAAGGAAGAGAAACGCAGTTTGTCGAGGTCGTTTCAACACTGGCAGTCGCTTACGCGGACTGTACTGAGCAGGATTACGCAGTGTTTATTGATCACTTTCTGGCGACAGACTCACCCTAGTCGCCAGACCGATGGAAATACCTGCTGGGGCCAGCATGAACTGCTGAGCGTGATGCGATTCAGCCCATACTACACAGCGGTTACGGCCGCTGTGCTTGGCTTGGTAAAGCGCTTCATCGGCGAGTCTCAGCAATTTCTGAGGGTCTTGTGTGTGACCTGGGTAAGTGGCTATCCCGCAAGATAGCGTAATACGCCCTAGCGGTTCCCCATGATAGATCAACGCCTGATGAGAAATCGTATTAAGTAGCGCATTGGCGTGTTCCTCGGCTGCGCTTACTGATGTGGCCGGCAACAGCGCTACAAACTCTTCACCCCCGAACCGGCAGACGATATCCATCCCCTGGAAGTGTTGCCGGAGTCGCGATGCGATCTCTACCAGTACGCTGTCACCAGCATCGTGGCCAAAATGGTCGTTAATTTTTTTAAAATGGTCTACATCCAACATCAGCAGCGATAGATGGCTGCTGTTTTGTTGTGCGCGACGACACTCATGATCGAACACGGTATTGAAGTGGCGACGATTATGAAGACCCGTAAGCGGATCCTCGAAAGAGAGGCCTTCCAGCTCATGCACCAGGCGGTCCAGTTCTGCCGTGCGTGCGGCCACTTTTAGCTCAAGCGTTTCGTTTGATAGCGCCAGTTCCTGCTGCGTACGGCGATAGTGCCATAGAAAAATGGCGGCATTAGCCAGTGAAAATACGAGGGTGCCATAGCTTAGGGGGATGGGGCGCCACGAAATAAAGCCGTGTGCCACTAGCATATCGGTCACTAGCAGCGGTGCGAAAACAGTGAAGCTTACTACCAGTAAGCGCTGCTCAAGGCTTAGCCTGGGGAAACGGAATAGGGCCAGTATCAACATGACCGGAAGCGTCACTGCCAGCAAAGCATCAAAAATCGGAAAGGTGATTGGCAGGCTGATGATGCCAACCTGAACCAAGCCAATGGCGACTATTAAATAAGCAAGATGCAGGCGCCAAAAATGGCTTAGCCAACGCTTGGCAGACCCTTCGAGCCAGTGGCTAAGGAGTAACCCCAGCGCAACAGGCAGCATATAGTAGCTGCCCGCCCGCAGGGTATCCCAGGCAAGGGCGTTGCTGGCGATCAGTTGTCGAGCTGGGGCTTCCGCAATCAGCATGAGCCCCGCTGCGTAGGCAAATAGGGCGATGGCGCCAAATCCTCTCCGTTCAGGGCCAATCAGCGCAAAAATAGTGGCTAGAATCGCCAGTACTAAAACCAGTGCGCTTACGCCAAGATCCTGAGCTGAATCATGAATAACGTGCTTGAGCACATCAAGGCGCTCCATCACCTGAACTTCGCCCCATAGGCCGATGTTGGTGTAATAAGAAAACACGCGCAGGTAGAGAGTCTTGCCCGCCGCATCTTCAGGCAGGTCGAGCATATGCCATGGCCAACCCGCAAACTCCCCCCATCCTTGGGAATCGAATTCGCCATGTTGATAAATCAGCCTATCATCCAGGTAGACTTGGGCGATTAGGTCGATGCTGGTGATGTAGAGCACTGGATCGTTCCAATCGCCCTCAGGCAGCACAGCACGATACCAGACATTTTGTTGGCCCTTCCGGCCGGGCGGGTCGGCAGGGAAATCAATGGCGTGCCAGTCTAGCGATTCATCCTGCAGCCACTGGGGCGCACCTTGGGCATTGAATGGTGAATCACCCCAGCGGTACTCCCAGCTATTGAGTGGCTTAGGCGAGGCATCTGCCTGAAGAGCAGTTGACGTTACCATTAACAAGGTAAAGGTTATCGTTAGCAGAATGCCATGGCATAAGGTGTACCCACGAAGTAGCATGGAGAGCGTTTTGAGTGCCAACAAGATTGTATTCCACTGCTGGATGCATCAACCGATGACAACACTGGTGGTTAACGCATAACGATGCCCGGCCCACTGAGCGATGGTTCCCAGTTTAGCTAAAAAATTGGCGCAGGCGATGAAGTTTTCTTCAACGTTTGATGACGGGTAACGGATAAGTCCAGAGTACAAAAAAGCCGGACCCCGCGGGGCCCGGCTTAACGTAATTCCTGCGGTTTCTTGATGGCGCTATTAGTGGCCGCTGACCGCGCCACCGACAATTCCACTACGAAAATCGCTGTCACTGCCGCTACGGTTTTTAAGGTGGTTAGCCACCGTGTCCTCAGGTGATCCCGCCATTTCACGGAACATGCCCATTGAGCCAAGCAATGCCGATGATTCATAAGGTACGAATACACGCTCGCCATTCTTCGCCATGTTGGGCAGTACCTTGATATAGCTTTGGCCGAGCAGGTAACCCACCACCGTGCGCTTGTTCTCTTCACTATCGCCGATGGCGCTCAGTACTAGTTTGATGGACTCCTGCTCACCCTGTGCGCGCAGAATAGCGGACTCTTTATCGCCTTGAGCGTTAAGAATCGAAGATTCACGCTGGCCCTGGGCCATGGCAATTGCCGCTGATTTTTCACCTTCGGCTTCGGTGACTGTCGCGCGCCGTTTACGCTCGGCGGCCATCTGCAGGCGCATGGCGGTTTCCACTTCTTCCGGCATGGCAATATCTTGTACTTCGACGCGGGAGATTTTAACCCCCCACTTAGACGCAGGCTCTTCCATCGCGGCCTGAATCTCATTATTAACTTCCGCGCGGGACTCAAACAGTTTATCCAGTTCCATTTTACCGACTACTGAGCGTAGCGTGGTTTTCGCCAGTACTTCGACGGCCTGGCTCATGTTCTCGACTTCATAGACCGCCCGCTTGGGGTCAATGATCTGATAGTAAAGGGCGCCGTTAATGCGCACGGTGACGTTATCGGTGGTAACGACCGGTTGGCCTGGGAAATCCATCACCGTTTCGCGGCGATCAATACGGGTTTCGTCTGTGGTGATGGCGGTGTAGTCCTCACCCATTTTGCGATAACGCAGCATGGTGATCGCACGAGGTTGTTCGATAAACGGAATGATGATGTTGATGCCGCTTTCTAAAACGCGATGGAATGAACCAAGGCGCTCCACCACCATGACTTCCGATTGGCGAATAATGATCAGACCTTTAGAAATGATCAGTACCGCGATCACTACAATAATAAGGCTTATTAATAAACCTGGGCTAATAGGTAAATCCATTGTTAAGGCTCCTTGCGTTGGGGATCGTCTTCGTGAGGGGCTATGTCGTCAGGCTGATGTAACGCGACCAGCGCAGTGGTGCCTTCAAATCGTATAAATATAACCAGCGTACCGCTGGGTAGCTCAGTTTCACCGCTTTCAACGACGCGCAGGCGGTAGAAATCGCCGTTAACTTTAATGCCTGTGGCATCATCAAAATCCCGGCGTAGGGTAGTGTAGCGATTGCCTTTCTCGACGCCCGTGCCGGTAGTGCCATAAGCCACGCCACGGGGAGAGAAGCGCGGGCGAATGACCATGATGCATAGCGGTAGCAGTACGCCGGTAAAAATAGCCATACTGAGCAGTTGCCAGGGGAGCGTTAAACCTAACGCCGTAACGGCCGCCGTTAGCGCCGCGGCAATACCCAGTGCAAGCAGCACCATTGCGCCAGAGGATAGCTCTGCCAGACTTAATAGTAGGGCGAGTACCAGCCAGCTGTAAGCCGGGTTCCAATCCATAAACGCTCCAACTCCACAGTTAACCTAATAGGTCAGCGTAACCTAATCACGAGTATTTATCCCAACTGAGTAATGAGCGCCGGAGCCAGTGTTTTGGGGAAGAGTGTTATTCTTGGCGCCTTTATCGATAGCGAACATTAAGGAGAAGAGCGTGTCAGGTGTGGTCTATTGGCTGGATATGGCGGGTGTCATTGTGTTCGCGCTGTCGGGTGTGATGTTGGCGTGCAGGTCGCGCATGGACCCAATTGGCATGCTGGTGCTGGCGGCGGTGACCAGCATCGGTGGGGGCACACTGCGGGATTTAGTGCTAGGCGTAAAGCCGGTGTTCTGGGTGACCGACCCAACCTATTTATGGGTGATTTTAGCCACCGTAGGCGTCTCGCTGATGGGGTTTCACTATATCCACCGTCTCTCAAGGGGCTTCTTGCCGATTGCCGATGCGTTCGGGCTGGCGCTGTTCACCGTTATTGGCGCCCATAAAGCACTGCTGCTGGGCACGTCTGGCATGGTGGCGGTGTTGATGGGCATGATGACCGGCGTGGCGGGCGGCATGATCCGTGATGTGCTGGCGCAACGAGTGCCCATGGTATTGCGCGAAGAGATCTACGCCACCGCTGCGATGGCGGGAGGTATCGTTTACGTCGCGCTGCATGCGCTGGAGGCACCGCTTACACTGGCGATTGCCGCCTCGCTAAGCGTCACTCTTGGGCTTCGTTTGGCGGCCATTCATTGGCACTTGGCATTGCCGGTGTTTGCCTGGGTCACGGTGCCCGCCAAAACCCACGATGAGGCGGCGGCACCGCTCTCCACGCCGCAAAAAGCCAAAGAGCGGGTGAGGATGATTCGCCGTGAGCGCAAAAAACATTAGGCAACGTTTATGTGTATTACCTGCCATTGGCTTTTCGCCAGCGGTTAAACCAGCGGCGCGGTTGAATAACGTGCAAGGTTGGTTCGCTATCTTCAAGCTCAACGCCTATTCCAACCACTCCAAGGTGCGCATAGAGCGCGCCGTTGGCACTGCGGTCTGCCAGAGCGATGTCCGAAAGCAGTAGCAGCGGGCCACCGGTGAGCGTCAAGTCGCTAAGGCTAATAAGCTCGCCGTTGATCTCTAGTTGCGCCGTGCCCTCGATATCGTGAACATTCAGCAGGCGCCCGAGCCAGTCGCTATCCCTGGCGCGGGCGAGAAATAACCGGGCGAGTAATCCCGTGTCGCGCATCTCCAAACGTAGTTGGCTGGCTAGGCGAACAGGGTCTTCCCACGCTAACTGCGCATCAAACATTGAAAGTTGCACCCACCAACCCGCATCCGATGAGCCGTTTTCACTCTGAAGGTTAACGTTTTCCAGGCGTAGGAAAGAGTCATTAGCAGTAAAGCGGCGTGTATTCAGATCGCCGTCGGTGAGGTGCAAATACAAGTGCACATCGCCCCGTAGGCGCTGATCCAGTAGCGCCAGCTCGGCACCAAAGGCGCGCAGCGTTATTTCTCCTTGGGCGTTCAATCCTTCCAGCAGCCATTCGCTGGTTAGGCTGGCTTGCCCATCAAGCAAGGTGATACCCGCCCCTTCTGGCAGGTAGCGGTTGTAACGGGTGAAGTCGGGCACCTCGGTAATCGGTAGCGCAATACGCGTGGTGAAGTGCTCGGGCTGGGGGGATTCAAGCACTTCGCTAAACTGCTTGGTTTGCGTGGTGAGGGCAAAGTGGCGCCCCTGCACGTGTGGGCTGTCATCGTCTTGGCGCTTTAAGTCAAAGCGGGGAATGCCAAGCGAGAGCTGGGCCTGCTCGGCGCTATCCAACTGGGCGGTGAGTTCGCCGCGTCCGGTGGCGAGATAGTCTAAAAAAGTGACTTCTAACTGGTCGGCATTGACCCGCAATCGAGTCGGTGCCAGCAGGCGGTTATCGCGAAAGGCGCCCTGAGCAAAGAGCTGGCCTTCGCCAGCAATGGCCAAACCATGGGCGTCAGGCAAAAACGCATTTAAAAAGCCTAGCCGTTGCACACTACCTTCAAGTGCAAACTGACCACTAGGCACGCTATTGCGGCGCTGAAAACGTCCGTCGGTTAACACTAATACGCTCTCTAGGCGCTCGCTAGGTCGGTCGATATCGGCCACTTGCCAGCTCAGCCGGGTGCCGCTGATGTTCAACTCTGAACCATCCATCGCTACTTGCTGGAGTGGCAGGAATAGCTGCATATCACTGGTTAACGTGCCTGCCTGTTCGCCGTGCTGCCAGCGAGTCGCTAGCCCGTTTCCAGCTAAATGCACCTCACCGCTGAGTTGCTCTGACGTCATAGTGAGCTGGCCGTGACTCGTGGCTTGGCCGCTAAGCAACTGCAGAGGTGCAGGGGTGGGTAAAATAGCCGCTAAATAGCTCTGTAACACGCTAACATCGGGCAGGCGAGCCGCTTGCCAACTGAGCGTGGCAGAGGCTTCATCAGGCGCTTTTTGCGGATTAATAGGGCTTGTGGCGATAAGGTTGATGTCAGCGTCGTCAAGCAGCAGGCGCTCTTGGTGATGGAGCGTGGCATCGTTAAAGTTGAGCGTGGCTTCCATTATCTCTTGCGGTGTTAACCGTGCATTGAGTGAGCCGCTGCCTTGGGCGATAAAGCCGAGCGTATCGGCTGCCAGTTCCGGTGCTTGAATGTTCAGCTGGGCTTCAAAAGGGCGCGAATCGCGAATACTGGCTGAGGCATCCATTTGGCCATGGCCAGAAAGGCGGATGCCCTGTTCGTCAGCATACGCCGTAAGATAACGGTCAAGCATATCCAACCGAAGGATATCGCCCTGTAAGGCCAGGGTAGCCGCTGTGGGAAGGTCGAGCTGATCCAGGCGTTGATTGGGAATTTGGGTCGCAAGGCGAAGTTCAGCATGCTCTGCATAGGGGCGCTTCTCGGCCAGTTCTACTTCAGCCAGTTCTACATCGCTGAGCTGGGTCGAAAAATGCAGTTGATCGTTCTCAATCGCCAAGCGAACCTGGCCTTTACCGGTGGCGGTGTGACGTGGTGGTGGGTTGTCAGCGATTAGCCAGCGGGGCGAGTCGCTTGAAGCTCGTAAACGCTGCTCATCTACCGCTAAGCGTAACACTGGTGCGTCCAGCATTAATTCGCTACCGGGCTGTAACTTACCAGCGGTTAGCTCAAGTGTGCCGGTGAGTGCCCCGCGCCCCTCCAGGGTTAGCCAGGGCAGGGCGTCTAAATAGGGCATGAAGACATCCCAGGCATCCGCTTGGGCATTCAACTGAAGCTGTGCCGAAAGCGCCGCCAGCAGGTTGGGGTTAAGTTGGCCACTGGTGGCGTCGACGGGGGTTATCGTGTCGAGTGTCGCATCAGCGGTAAGATCAATATCGTGCACTAGGGTTGCTTGATCACTCAGGCGAACTAAACGACCATTAGTAATGGCGAGCGAAACATTAGGGATAGCTAGGGTGTCGCGACTCAGTGTGGTCTCCGCTACGTGTAGTTGGCCTTCCGCTTCCAGCGCGATATCACCGACGATCAGGCGGCGAATGCCCTCAGCATCGAGGGCATTAATATGTAGCTCGCCGCGTAGCAGAGCCAGCAAAGAGAGCGAAAGGGTCGCGCGTTTGGCTTCAATAGAGATGGGTAAGGCTTCATCTTCACGTGCGAGATACAGCCCCTCGACTTCCCAACGCCCAGGGTGTCGGCTGGCGCCTTGCTCCCAGCGGATGTCGATGCCTTCAAATTGGGAAATGCGTTTGGGTAGCCACTGACTATTAAGCAGCCAATAGCTGCCCGCTACCCAGGTCAGGATGATAAACAGTAAGCCAATCAACACCCTGGAAAGCAGGCGGGGTAGGCGATTTTTACGAGTGTTCGCGTCTGGCATAGTGGCTTCCCTGGCAGATTACTCCTGTTGGGGCGTGTTTTATGGCATTATGCGCGGCGTTGGGCAGTGACGGGTTTTCGATTTCAACGCTAGGCAGGCAACAAACGCCATGTTCAAGGATTTTTATACGCAGCGTGGAGAGTATGTGGTGATCTCCGCAGAGCAGGCCAGTCGCTTCGCCAAAGGCGTGGCGGGTGACTACAACCCTATTCATAATCCGGATGCACGCCGCTTTTGTGTGCCCGGTGATCTGCTGTTTGCATTGGTGCTCACAAAGTTTGGGTTGTCGCGGCAAATGGAATTTCGCTTTACCAACATGGTGGGCGCCGATACACCGCTAAAGTTCAGCGAAGAAGACGACGGTACACTGCATGTCTGTGATGAGAGCGGTAAAGGTTACTTGCAGGTGGTGCGCAGCGGTGACATTACCCATGATCCCGCTGTGGTGGAAGCCTTTGCACGCTGTTATGTGGCGTTTTCAGGCAAGAATTTCCCACACTATCTCAAACCACTCATGGAGCAGCATGGGGTCATGTTTAACCCTAAACGCCCGCTGGTGATCTACGATAGCATGGGATTTTCACTCAAGCGGTTGGATGGCTTTTCACCGGGCTTAACGCTGAATCACTCTTCGCTAGAAGTTAACGGCAAACGTGCCGATGCACGGCTGGAATTCTCGATAGAGTCCGCCGGTGAAGCGGTAGGGGTGGGCTCCAAAAAGCTCGTGGTGAGCGGCCTGTGCGATTATGACGCCGATGAAATGGCCGCTATTGTTGAAGAGTTTTATCGACTTAAAGCCGCTTACGAATCAGCCTGATGGCTATCAGGCATTAATAATTATTAATGTTTTAGCTCGCCAGCGGCATGACATCGACTTCAACTTCAAGACGATGCTCGCCGCCGCCGTTCATAACCCCTTTGAGCGGCGCGACATCTGCATAATCACGCCCCCAAGCCAGCACGGGGTGTTGTTCACCGGCCACTGAGCCATTGGTGGGGTCAAGCGCCAGCCAGCCCCATTCAGGGATCCAGGTCGCCAGCCACGCATGGGAAGCATCCGCGCCGATCAGGCGCGGCTGCCCGGGCGGTGGCTGGGTTTCCAGATAACCGCTGACGTAGCGTGCGGCGAGCCCTACCGAACGCAGTGCGCCAATCGCCAGGTGAGCAAAGTCCTGACAAACACCTCGCCGGTTGGCAAGTACCTCGCTTAACGGTGTCGCCAGCGTAGTAAAGCTGGGGTCGTATTCAAAGGTGCTATAAATCAACTCATTCAGCGCTAGCGCTGCTTCAATAAGTGGCCTGCCCGGGGTGAAGCAGCTGCGGGCAAAGGCCGCTAGCTCGTCGTTACGCCGGATAAACGGTGAGTCCAACCGGTAGAGTTGAACGTCAAAACTGTTGTCTTGGCTCAGCAGCTGGGCCACGTTTTCCCACGCTGGTGAAACAGTTGGCAGTGCGGTGAGCGGTTGAGTATTCAGTGGTGTTACCACGGTGACATCCAGCGTTTGATGTACCTCTTCCATGGCGAAATAGAGCACCCGGTTGCCGAATATATCGCAGCGCTCCTTTTGTACCTGCGGCGCAGGGCTAATATGTAATTCCGAAGCGCCACACTGCTGATGGGGCGTTTTGCGTGGAAGCACCCGCGCTTCACTATGGCACAACGTTACCGGAGCGCTGTAGTGGTAGCGGGTGGTATGCCGCAACGTATAGTTCATGCATCGGGCTCCATACTAACTAGCTGGCGAGGTCGTTCCACATGGCTGAAATGGCTCTGGCTAATGGCTTCAGAAAGCGCACTCAGGGGCTCAATCAGGGCGTCCAGCAGTTGTTCTAACGCCTCTTGCGCCTCGGGGGTATCCGCTAAATGGCTCAAACGATCAATATCCGCAAGATGGAGCGCTGCATTCGCCTGAATCAACAGCCTGCGTTCGGCGTTACGGTAGGGGGATGTAGTGCCTGGCAGTCGATCCATCTGACGCTCAATGCGCTTGAGCATATAGCCCACCGAGCGAGGGTTAGTCTCGTCGAACAGTAGTAGGTCAAGAATCGCCGCTGGATGAAGCTCGCTGCGGTAGCGGCGACGATAAGCAGTAAAGTTATCGGTGGTGGCAAGCACGACTTCCCACAGTGCCAAGCCCGGCGAATGCGGCGCATTAAGGGTAAGTTTAAGCAGCGAGAGCAAGCCCAACACACGATCCAGAAAGCGGCCGATATCCATAAACCGCCAGCCGTAATGATGCGGCATGGTTTCGTTGCAGAGTCCGAAAAACGCAGCCAGCTGGGCCGATAGTCCTTCGCAAGCGCGCCGCGCCGCGCTGGCTCCCAAGCTGGGGTTGAAGGTGGCCATGCGTTGGCGCAACTGGTGCACGACCCGCCAGGAGTCGTCGCCTAAATGGTCGCGCACGCTGCGTGCATTACGCATTAATTGCGAGAATAGTGGCTGCAGCGCTTGGGGCTCCACGTCATCGAACTGCGCCAATAGTGCCGCACGCTTCTGTTCAAAACCGATCAGTGGCGCTTGTAAGCGGTGCTCGTCGTCTTTGTTGAGCGTGGTGATATCCAGGGCTAGCAGTAGCTCATCCAGCAACTGGTCGGCGATCGCGTCCTGGTCGTACTCCATCAGCCTTAGCAGTGCTTCACGCAGCAAGCGGGCGCGGGTGTCTAATCGCTCACCGTAGCGGCCTAGCCAAAACAGGCTTTCAGCCACCCGGCTGGGTAAATCCGTCCCATCCCGTGTCGCCACCACCGGGCCGCGGGCCTGGCGCAGCTGGCTGACATGCGGCTGGGGTGAAGCTGCGGTGACCCATACATCTTTGACAATGCTGCTGCTCAGCGAGGGCGAACCCGGCGCACCGACCCAGGCCAAGCCGCCGGGCATCACCTGGTATTCGTCCGCCGTGCTGCGGTTGACGGTAGCCGTGCTGCGGTTGACGGTAGCCGGGGTGTGGGTCACAAAGCAGCGCAGGTTTAACGTAGTGGGCTCAAGTCGCTGCAGGTGGCTGTCAAATATCGGTGCGCTGGCCGGTTGCGTAGAGGCATCGGCGTTGGGTAGCAGCAGGGTCTCACCCAGTAAGTGTTCGCACAGTGCTGGCAAGTAGTCAGCTAATACCGGGGCTTCTAAAATGCCCACACCCAGTGCGTTCGATAACGCCACGCCGCCTGAACGCATAGCTTGTAACAGCCCCGGCACACCGAGCTGCGAATCGCCGCGCAGCTCCAGCGGGTCGCAGTAAGCGTCATCGCAATGGCGCAAGATCACATCGACCGGCTGCAAGCCGCCCAGGGTGCGCAGCCAAACCTGCGTATCGCGCACCACCAAATCCTGCCCTTCTACCAACGCGATATTGAGGTAATTAGCCAAATAGGCGTGCTCAAAATAGCGCGGGCTCGCCGGCCCCGGCGTTAATAGAATCAGGGTGGGGTTATCGCGGTGTTGGTAGGCCATGGCGATGAGCGTTCGGTGATGCAAATCCAGGAAACCCGCCAACCGCTTTAAGGGCGCGTTACGGTACATACCGGGGAGGGCGCGGGCCATCAATATGCGATTTTCAAGCGCAAAGCCCGTACCGGACGGTGCCTGTAGCCGGTCGGACATAACCCGCCATTGTCCTTGGGTGTCCTGAATAACATCCACACCGTGAAAACCGATCGGCGCACGGTCGTTGGGTAGTGAACGATGGCAGGGCAGCAAGAGAAGCGGTGACGCAAGCAGTTCCTGAGTCGGCAACAGACCTAGGTCAAAGAGTGTTTTGGGCCCGTATATGTCGTTATAAAGGGCGGTCAGCAGGCGGCTGCGCTGGGTAAGCCCCGCCTCCAGCGCTTGCCACTGCACTTCATCAATCACCCAGGGCAGCGGGTCGAGCCGCCACGAACGCCCTTGGGTTTCATCGTGCATATTAAAGATGACGCCGTTTTCGGCTAGCAGGCGCTGAATCTCTTCATGCTGCTGCAATCGCCCCGTGGGGCCCATGCCCTCCAACGAGCCCAGTAAGCTTTCCCAGCCAGGGCGTAACTGCCCTTGGCTATCGAGCATGGCGTCATACGTGCCGGGCTGTCCCTTGCCTAGCTGGTTCAAGTAATCCTCAACGAGCCCGTTAGCCACGGGCGCGAGAAGTGAGGGTGAGACAGGGGCCGTCATTATCCTTGTAATCCTGAGAGGTAAGGGGGCGGATTATCCAGCACTGGCTACTAAGAGAAAAGCATTAGCTTAGAAACCCGCTGATTAACTATTGCGCTTGGCCATACGGCGTTAAAAATCGCCTCAAAATGCTCATTTACACCCTGTAAATTCGCACGCGAATCCGATCCTTTTTTCGTTAATTTTTGCCTTGTCTGGCCTTCGCTCATTACGTTAATCAAGGGCTCCTTAGTTAAAAACATTAGCTAGGCGTCCAGCGCAGATCGAGCGTTTGTGGCAGTTCCAGGCTGGGGGTTTCCAGCTTGGGAGCTTGGTGGCCATGACTATGACCACTGGCACTAAAACGCCCCAGTCGACGGGCTTCGGCTTCAAACGCATTGACCGGGAAGGTATCGAAATTACGCCCGGTCGGATGCACTACGTAATAGGTACAACCTGCCACAGAGCGCTGGTTCCAGGTATCAATCACATCAAACACCAGAGGTGCATGAATAGGAATCTGCGGATGCAATGCCGAGGGCGGCTGCCAGGCGCGGTAGCGCACCCCGGCGACTGCTTCCCCGTTTCTGCCGGTGGCTGAAAGCGGCACCCGGCGCCCGTTGCAGGTCACCACGTAGCGGTCACCGCTCATGCCGCTGACTTTGACTTCCAGGCGCTCCACCGAGGAGTCCACATAGCGGGCTGTACCGCCAGCCGAAGCCTCTTCACCCAGCACATGCCAGGGTTCGATGGCTTGGCGTAGCTCGATATCCAGCATGGGCGTATGCAGGCGACCATGCAGCGGGAAGCGGAACTCCAGGAAGGGGGCGAACCACTCAAGATCAAAATCGAAGCCGTGGTGGCGTAGATCACTGAGCACATCGTCAAGATCATTCCACAAATAGTGAGGCAGCATCCAGCGATCTTGCAAGGCGCTGCCCCAGCGCACCGGTTTGGCCCGATAGGGTGATTTCCAGCAGCGCACGACAAGAGCGCGAATCAGCAGCATCTGCATCAGGCCCATGCGCGCATGGGGCGGCATCTCAAAGCCACGTAGCTCCAGTAAGCCGAGTCGGCCGCTGTCGCTATCCGGTGAGTAGAGTTTGTCGATACAGAACTCGGCGCGGTGAGTATTGCCGGTTAGGTCAGTTAACAGATGGCGCAGTAAGCGATCGACCAGCCAGGGTTGTACTACGTCACCTTCGGGCATTTGCTGTAACGCGATTTCCAATTCATAAAGTGCTTCGTGACGCGCTTCGTCTACCCGCGGCGCTTGGCTGGTCGGGCCAATAAAGAGACCCGAAAACAAATAAGAGAGGCTAGGGTGATGCTGCCAATAAGTCACTAAGCTGGCGAGCAGATCCGGGCGGCGTAAGAACGGCGAATCGTCAGGCGTCAGGCCACCTAGCGTGACGTGGTTGCCGCCGCCGGTGCCGGTGTGCCGACCGTCGAGCATGAATTTTTCGGTGCCCAGGCGAGTTTCTCGTGCCTCGGCGTAGAGCCGTTCGGTTTGCGCGACCAGGGTTTGCCAGCTGGCCGCAGGCATAATATTCACTTCGATCACGCCTGGGTCGGGGGTGATCATAAAGTTTTCCAGGCGCGGGTCTCTGGGTGGTGAGTAGCCCTCTACCATCACCGGGCAAGCGAGCTCTTTAGCACACTCTTCAACGGTACTGAGCAGGTCAAGGTAGTGCTCTAAGCTGGTGAGCGGCGGCAGGAAAACATGCAAACGGCCCTCTCGAGGCTCCACACATAGACTGGTGTGAATAATGCCACTCTCGCGGTCGTTTTCTGCCCGTTGCTGCTGCTGGACATCTTCGCCTTCAGGGTGCGATGGGCTGGGGTGGCTGGATCGCCCCAGGCGTTCGGCATCGCTGATATGCAGTTGTTCAGCGTTGCGGCGGGCGACTTCGCCGTGAATGTCGCCCAGTGCCGGGCGGGGAGCGAATAGCGATTCGGGCTGGGGCTGCTCTTCCGGGTCAGCCCAGGGCAACGCCGAAAGCGGTAAGCGCAGCCCCATGGGGGAGTCGCCGGGCACCAGGAAAAGATGGTCGCGCTTGAGTGGCCACCGGCCGCTTTCCCAGCGGTGGGCTTGGCTGATCGAGTGGCGCAGTGGCAGAGCGTAACCAACGACTTCGTCTAAGCCTTGTTCCAATAGGCGGGCTAAGCGGTGGCGCTCGGCATCGTCTTTGAGGTTGGCTTCGCGCGGGTCAACGTTGACCGGCAGAGACTGCTCTTTCCAAAGGTAGTAGTAGGCATCCTCAAACGCCGGAATCCAGTAACGTTCGGCCACACCCAGCCGCTCGCTGAGCGCCTTGGTAAAGCGTTGCGCCATGGTGTTATCCACGTGCACTTTCGGGGCAGCCTCCAGGCAGGCCAGCCACTGTGGGTCGCGCCATAGCGGCACGCCATCTTTACGCCAGTAGCAGGCCAGCGCCCAGCGGGGTAGCGGTTCGCCGGGGTACCACTTGCCCTGCTGCTGCTGAATCGCGCTGCCGGGGGCGTAGGCGGCCTGAAGGCGCGTCAGTAGTGCTTCGGCCCGCTCGCGCTTGTGCTCACCGAGCGCTTCGGTATTCCACTGCGGGCTTTCCATGTCGTCGACCGATACAAAGGTAGGTTCGCCACCCATGGTCAGGCGCACATCTTGCTGAAGAAGCTCGGCATCCACCTCGTCGCCGAGGTTGCAGATACGCTGCCACTGCTCATCGCTATACGGCTTGGTGACCCGTGGGTCTTCGTGAATACGCTCCACTTCCATGGTCACATCGAACGTGACTTCGCACTTATCCGAAAAACCGGTAATGGCGGCTGCGCTACCCGTGGTGGGGGTTGCGGCCAACGGGATATGGCCTTCGCCTGCAAACAGGCCCGAGGTGGGGTCAAGGCCTACCCAGCCTGCACCAGGTAGAAACACTTCGGTCCAGGCGTGTAAATCGGTGAAATCTACTTCTGTACCGCTGGGGCCATCGAGTGCTTTGACATCGGATTTAAGCTGAATCAAATAGCCCGATACAAAGCGTGCCGCGAGGCCTAGATGGCGAAAAATCTGTACCAGCAACCAGGCGCTATCGCGGCACGAGCCACTGGCCAGGGACAGGGTCTCTTCACAGCTTTGTACACCTGGCTCCAAGCGCACCAGGTAACCGATATCGTCTTGTAGGCGCTGGTTAAGTGCGACCAGGAAATCGACGGTGGTGGTCGGTTCGCGGGGCACGCCCTTGAGCCACTCCATCAAGCGCGGCCCGGACTCGGTGATTTCAAGATAAGGGCCCAGTTCCTGGCGCAGCGCTTCCGGGTAATCGAAGGGAATCTGTTGCGCAATGTCGTCCAGGAAGAAATCGAACGGATTAATCACCGTCATCGGGGCGATCAGCTCGACGGCGATGGTTAGCTCTTTACGCGGTTCTGGGAACACCACGCGGGCGTTGAAGTTGCCAAACGGGTCCTGTTGCCAATTTAAAAAGTGGTCATCACCTGAGAGCTTGAGCGAGTACGACTCAATATGGGTGCGGCAGTGGGGCGCCGGACGCAGCCGAATAACATGGGGTGATAGACGCACCGGGCGGTCAAAGTGGTAAGTCGTACGATGGTACAAGGCAACGCGAATGGTCATGGGCCACCCTCAAGAGAACCGTTATCAACCGGATAGTCGGCTGGGTTAGGGAATAACCGAACGTTTCGCAAGTATCGTTCCACTTTTACTTTTTTGCAGCCGCTATATTAAGTAAGGCGTTTAACTAAAGTGGAAATGGCGTTATGCACCAACTTGAAGCCAACTGGCCGCACCAAAATAAAGCGTAAAAGGGTTTTGTTGGGCGCTGATGCTCTGCCAAGTAATGTTTGAGTAGTGTTTAAGTAAGCGAACGTTGAAATATCGCAAAAGATGGTACGTATTTTGCTCTCAATTGTTTGATTGTTTTGCACGCGGCAGGCCTACACTGAGCATTGAGGAAGTTGCCGCTTCCACCCCAGCGCCAGGAGAGCGCCCATGAGCCAAGTGAATTGGAATAACTATGCGTGTCGTGATTTTTACGATGAGCTGATGGCCGCGCCCGGTCAGCCACGCGAGTCAGCGGGTGAATTGTGCAACATGTTGGCAAGGTTTAGCGCAGAAGAGTTAGCAGAGCGGAAAACGGCGGCGGAGATCGCTATCCGTACCATGGGAATTACTTTCACCGTTTATTCAGAAGGGGCAATGATCGACCGTGCCTGGCCGTTTGATATTGTGCCGCGCATTATTCCCGCCAATGAGTGGCGTAAAACCGAGGCGGGGCTCAAGCAGCGCGTGCAGGCGCTAAACTTATTTATTGATGATCTCTACCACGACCAAAAGGTGATCAAGGACAAAGTGTTACCCGCTGAGGTATTGGCGCAGTCGGTTAATTTTCGCCCTCAGTGTGTAGGCATTAATCCCCCTCACGGCGTGTGGGCGCATGTTTGCGGGTCAGACCTAGTGCGCGATGGGGATGGCACGCTCTATGTGTTGGAAGATAACTTACGCATTCCTTCCGGCGTCTCTTACATGCTTGAAAATCGCAATGTCACTAAGCGAGTGCTGCCGGAGTTATTCGCCTCAGGCAAGATTTTGCCGGTTGATGATTACGTGGCTCAGCTTTACGACATGCTAGCGTCGATGTCGCCGCGCCCCGGCGATGACCCGCAAATTGTGGTGCTGACCCCAGGGATTTATAACTCTGCCTACTTCGAGCACGCCTATCTTGCCCAGCAAATGGGTGTAGAACTGGTGCAGGGAAGTGACCTGTTAGTGGATGACGATGATGTGGTGTATATGCGCACCGTCGAGGGCATGCGCCGCGTGGATGTTATTTACCGCCGTGTTGATGATGAGTTTCTAGACCCGGAAGCGTTTAATCCTGAGTCAATGCTGGGTGTTGCGGGCCTGATGCGCGCTTGGCGGGCGGGTAAAGTCGCGCTGGCCAACGCGCCGGGCGCTGGGGTGGCGGATGACAAGGTGGTTTACGCTTTCGTACCTGCGCTGATTCGTTATTACCTCGATCAAGAGCCGCTGTTGCCCAACGTGCCGAGCTACCTGTGCATGTTTGAAGATGACCGCCGCTATGTGCTCGACCACCTGGATGAATTGGTAGTCAAGCCCGCCAATGAGTCGGGCGGCTACGGCATGTTGATTGGCCCGCGCTCAACCAAAGAGACCCGCGATGAGTTTGCGCAGTTGATCAAGGCAAATCCACGCAATTATATGGCCCAGCCCACCCTGGCGCTTTCTACTACGCCTACGCTAGCGAATGGGTTGCCGCAGCCGCGCCATGTGGATTTACGCCCTTTCATACTCTCAGGGCCTGAAATTCATGTCACGACCGGTGGTTTGACGCGGGTGGCTTTGATAGAAGGATCGCTGGTGGTGAACTCTTCACAAGGCGGCGGCAGTAAAGATACCTGGATTGTAGAAACCGACGATAAGGCGGCAGCGGCCGCGGTGAAAGGAGCCTAACGCCATGCTGTCACGCGTTGCTGAAAATCTTTACTGGATGGCGCGTTATATTGAACGAGCGGAAGATACCGCGCGCCTATTGAGCGTTAACAGCCACCTTATGCTGGATTTGCCGGGACGCTTGCCGTTAGGTTGGGCCCCACTTATCGAAATGACCGGCAGCCTGGAAGCCTTCACCGCACGCCATACAGACTTCGATGAGCGCAATGTCGTACATTTTTTATGTGCCGATACCGAGAATGATATTTCGATTATCTCCGCCCTCGCCAGTGCTCGCGAGAACCTCAGAACCACCCGGGATGTGGTGCCTCGGGAGATTTGGGAGGAGGTTAATCAGCTCTATCTGAGCGTCGTCGACCATGCTGAACATGGCGTTAGCCCGCGCCGCCGCGATAGCTTTCTCAAAAGCGTGATTCGTGGTTGCCAAGCGTTAACGGGGCTCATTGAGGGCACCTTGAGTCATGGCCCGGCGCGTACGTTTATTGAATTAGGGCGCCAGTTGGAGCGGGCGGATATGACGACGCGCATCGTGGACGTGCGCTCTGCCAGCTTGCTGCCGCAAAACCCTGAGGAGCTGCTGCCATTTGAAAACCTGCAGTGGATGAGTGTGCTTAAATCACTCACCGCGTATCAAATGTACCGTCAGCAGGTGCGTTTACGCGTACGGGGGCCGGATGTGCTGCGCTTTTTGCTCCAAGACCCCAACCTGCCACGTTCGATTGCCTGCAGCCTAGAAACGCTAGGCCATGAGCTTAACTTGCTACCCCGCCAAGACCGCCCCGCGGCCACGGTTTCGCTGGTTCGCGCGGACGTAGTCGATGCCGATATCCAAGCGCTTGCCCATTCGCCGAGCAAGCTGCATGCCTTTATCGACGAGCTGCAAATTGGCTTTGCTGCCATTCACGATACGCTTAGTGCGACCTACTTTGTGAATGACGACACTGTTCCCCGAGTGGCACAAACGCAAAACCAGACACAAAGCCAAAGCCACGCAGGGGACAACGACAACGATTGACGGGCTAGCGCTCAACAGGGCTGGCGGCTTGGATCAGTTGATGCAGGTACGCCAGTTTATCGCGCACGGCGGGGGCGAGCACCGTCGGCGAAAGGTCGAGTAGCCCCATATCCCGGTTGAGTTCGTTCACCGCCAAGCCGACCTGATGAAAAGCCATCAACATGCTGTCCAGGCTACCGTCATATTCGACATGGGTAATGCCCATGTGCAGTGCGGTATCCAGCACGGCCACCATATCCAAGTAATAGGCGAAGGTTTCGGCGAAGTCTTCCCAGGGGTGCATGGTGGCGTAGGCAGAGATAAAACGCGCAGGCCAGTCGCTGGGGGCGCCCTGCTGATAGTAACGCTCTAGCGCCTCGGCGTAGCTTGGTCGATGGTGGTTGCCAAATACCGCGCGGCAAGCCTCTTCATCGCGATCCTTTACCAGTACATCCCAATAATAGTGGCCAATTTCATGACGGAAGTGACCGATGAGCGTGCGGTGTGATTCGTTCATATCGACGCGCAAGCGTTCACGCTCAACGTCATCGGCTTCTTTGACGTTAATGGTGATATGGCCCGAGGCATGGCCGGTATAAACCTTCTCTTGCTTCGCGGTAGAGCGCCATAACCCCTGGTCGGGGAGGGCGTCGGCCATAAATGAAAAGCTTAGCGGCACGTTAATAGCATCGTCTTTGGTGCCGTGTGGCAGCTTGAGTAGATCGAGGGTATGAAATAGCCGCCGCTTCGCTGCTTCAAGCGCCGCCCAGCGTTCACGATGACCTTCAATATTGAGGTCGGGAATTACCTCGTTATAACGACAGCAATCGCATAGGGCATCCGCTTGGCCGTGTTCCATCACCACCATGCGGTTACAGACGTTCTCAACGGCGTAGTTGTGGCACTTCATCAGCGCTGTATCGCAACCAGGGTGGGCGCAGCGATAGCCACCGTTGTCCAGCGGCTCAATCGCGACAATATTGCTACAGACGGGGCACCAGCCGACGTCTGACTGGCAGGTAAGGCAGTGGGTGTTTTCATAGAAAAGTGGATTGCCACAGCGGCAGCTGAAGGTCTGCATCGTTAATTCCCTGTGCTTAAACACGTTATGCGTAGCGTTTGCCGTGAACGGTTTGAAAAGCCACGGCGCCCCTGATTAGCCGAAGCATAGCCAGCACGGCATAACAATGGAAAGGCTAATTGACGCCATACGGCAGATTTTGTTTACTCGTAGGATACTTGATTGACGTTAACGTCAACTTGCTGCTATACCCTGTGTTCTTGCTTACCGCGATGCGCAGGCAATCACTGCTTTATGACAGCAATCGCAGCCATAACAATTACAGCCATAGCCACAACCATCACAGCCACCACAACCAAAACTATAAACAGGAGCAACGTTATGTCCGTTCGCGAAATACCCATGTATATCAATGGTCAGCCCGTACCGTCGCAAAGTCAGGAATGGCGCGATGTGGTTAACCCCGCTACACAAGAGGTCGTTGCGCGGGTGCCGTTTTGCACCGCTGACGAAGTTGAGCATGCCATCAGTAATGCCAAGGAGGCTTTCAAGGAGTGGCGAAAAGTGCCGCTTGGCAAGCGAATGCGCATCATGCTTAAGCTTCAGGCGTTGATTCGTGACAATACTGCAGAGCTGGCGGCACTGATTACCGAAGAGCACGGCAAAACCCTGCCGGATGCGGAAGGTGAAGTAGGCCGTGGCCTGGAAGTGGTGGAGCACGCTTGCTCGATTACCTCGCTGCAACTGGGAGAGCTGGCTGAAAACGCTGCCAACGAGGTGGATGTTTACACCATGCATCAGCCATTGGGTGTGGGCGCAGGGATTACCGCGTTCAACTTCCCCATTATGTTGCCGTGCTTTATGTTTCCGCTGGCGATTGCCACCGGCAATACCTTTGTTCTCAAACCCTCAGAGCAAGATCCTAGCTCCACTATGCGCTTAGTCGAGCTGGCCCACGAAGCCGGTATCCCGCCCGGCGTGCTCAATGTGGTACACGGTGGTCCGGATGTGGCTAATCAAATTGCTGATCATCAGGATATCAAAGCGCTCTCGTTCATTGGCTCTACCCACGTGGGTTCGCTGTTGTATAACCGCGCCGCCGCAGCGGGCAAGCGGATGCAGGCGATGATGGGGGCCAAGAACCACTGCGTGGTGATGCCGGATGCTAACCGCAGTCAGGCGATTAACAACCTGTTGGGCTCAGCCTTTGGTGCGGCTGGCCAGCGCTGCATGGCCAACTCGGTGGTGGTGCTAGTCGGTGAGGCACGCGAATGGCTAAGCGACATTGTTGAGGCGGCGCGGGCAATGAAAGTGGGGCCGGGCATCCAGTTGGATGCCGATTTAGGGCCACTGGTATCGCCGGCTGCTCGTGATCGTGTGCTGCGTTTAATCGATGCAGGCGAAAAAGAGGGCGCCAAACTGATGGTCGATGGTCGCAATGTTCAAGTGGACGGCTACCCCAACGGTAACTTCGTGGGTCCCACTCTGTTTGCGGATGTGACTGCGGATATGACCATTTACCGCGAAGAGATTTTTGGGCCTGTACTGTGCGTGGTCAGTGTTGAAACCCTCGATGAAGCGATCGAATTTATCAACGCCAACCCCAACGGCAATGGCACCTCTATCTTTACTAACTCTGGTTGGATTGCTCGCCGTTTTGAAACCGATATCGATGTGGGCCAGATTGGTATTAACGTGCCCATCCCCGTGCCTGTTGCCTACTTCAGCTTCACCGGTTCGAGGGCATCAAAGCTGGGGGATTTAGGGCCTAACGGCAAACAGGCGATTGCCTTCTGGACGCAAACCAAAACCGTCACAGCGCGTTGGTTTGAACCAGAGAATGTTTCTAGTGGCATTAATAGTACGATTTCGCTTGGCTAAATGAAGCGCTATTAAATGCCTGTTGCTGGCCCCGCATTAAGCGGGGTCAATTGATAGCAGGCGAGGCCAAAGCCAAGCCGATGAACCGACATATCGTGATTTAAAAGTTATCAAACAACGGCAAGCTTTCTTCCAACAGTTGTTCAATGGGGCCAAGTTGGCTTTCATGCAGCACCAGCAGGGAGTGTTCGTTCATGAAGTCCTGGGCAGGCGGCACCAGCAGCGCGAACTCACCTTCTTCGAGGTGAAACTCATGTATTTCGCGCAAACCAAGCGGCGTCATGCATTGCGAGCAGCGGTAGGTGTCATCTTCGCCATAAATCAGGCGGTGGTACATTTTAAACAGCGTATAGAGTGCCAAGCCGCCTTCAAACGCTGGCCAGCGCGCTGGGGTATGACGAATGCCGTTGGTGAGGTCTTGGCCCTCGGCTTTCGCCTCTGCAATCGCATCGGCTAGCGGGGCAGCAAGAATGGCGGTTTGGTCAGCAGGTAAAGGCGTGTTGTGCTTGGAGGCGTCTTCAAAATCCTGCACTGCTCGTTTGAAGTCTGAAACGTCACTGAGGGTGTAGTCGACATGCTGCAGGTCGTCGGGCTCAAACCCACCATTTTCCCAGCCATGAATGACTCTCAAGGTCATTTGGCCCCGAGTCATTGGGCGGGCAAGTAACATATGTAGCATGATCCGAATATGTAGCTGGCGTTCATCCGTATCATTTTCAAACGCTTGGTAGGGGTCAGCAAACAGTTCGTTTAGACGACCGGAGATGTGTTCTTTTGCTTCGTTATGGCTCATGTCAGTGTCCCTTTGAACGAACTGATTATTAAGCGTTAGGCGCGCGGTTCGTTTATGCCAGCTATTGCAGGTCGTTACGTCAGTATGGCGAGCAGGGCCGCTAATTAAAAGTCACTTAAGTTAGCGTTTTGTTACGTAAAGGCTAAGCCGTTTTTATGAGATGGTTAAACTTAACAATAAAGAGGTGATTATGTCTGCTTCATTAAGCCGTTTTAAGGTACCAGAAACGTTAGATGATCTGCCCGACGATATTCGCCACGCTATTTTGGCCGTCCAGGAAAAGGCAGGGTTTGTGCCTAATGTATTTTTAATGTTGGCCCATCGTCCTGCTGAATTTCGTGCTTTCTTTGCCTACCACGATGCGCTCATGGAGCGTGAATCTGACTCGCTCACTAAAGCCGAGAAAGAGATGATTGTGGTCGCTACAAGTGCGCGGAATCGCTGCTTGTATTGCGTGGTGGCGCATGGGGCACTGGTGCGCATCTATAGCAAAGACCCGCTGCTTGCGGATCAGGTCGCCATCAACCATCGTGTGGCGCCGATTAGTGAGCGCCACCGCGCCATGCTCGACTTTGCCATGCACTGTGCCATTGATGTCGGTGAAATGACCGATGAGTGGTGCACACGCCTGCGGGAAGAAGGTTTTAGCCAAGAGGACTGCTGGGATATAGGCGCCATTGCGGCATTTTTTGGTTTGTCGAATCGACTGGTCACCCTGGCGGGTACGCCGCCCAATGAGGAGTTCTATCTGATGGGGCGAGTGCCCCGCGCTGAGGCTGTCAACACACCTTAAACTTTACTAAGACGCGTTTTTGGTTGACGATACCGTCTTCATTCACTGTCGCCAGGGGAGCCCTGCTTGCAAGGGCTGAGAATGCGCGCTGCGCAGACCCTGGAACCTGATCCGGTTCGTACCGGCGGAGGAAGTGCGACATGCTATATCTGACGTCAGCCGTGCTTGGCGCGGCGCTGTGCTGCTTTGCTTTTTTAGGCCTACGGGCTCGCTGGGTGGATGGTCCCGTTGATGACTATGTGACGGCCCGCAACTCACAAACGGCTTCAACCCTGGGCCTCTCCTTTCTTGCCTCCGGCATGGGGGCGTGGATACTCTTTGCCCCGCCTGAAATTGGCGCCTTTGTTGGCCCCCTCGCATTAGCAGGTTATGCGCTCGGGTCGGCACTGCCGTTTATTGTATTAGGACTCTACGGGCCAAAAATTCGCCGTGCGTTGCCGGAAGGGCGCAGTATCGCCGAGTTTGCAGAGGCGTGCTATGGCCCAGGCGTGCGGCGCTGGGTAACGTTGGTTTCGGTGGGCTATATGGCTTGCTTTCTAGCAGCGGAGCTCACCGCCATTGGGGCAATCACCGCGCTATTGTCAGATGTGCCGCCCGCGCTGGTGATTATTGGCGTTGCCCTCACCACCCTGGTGTATACCGCGGTTGGCGGGTTGCGTGCCAGCCTTGCCACAGACCGATGGCAGGCATGGCTGTTGCTAGCGCTTCTGTTGGCGGTGGGTAGCGTTACGTTATGGCGCCTACCCACAATGCCTAGCGAGGCAACGCTGCCTTCCATCCCCGTTACCAGCGCGCTAAGCGTTGCGTTAACGCTGGTCATCGCCGTCACCGCAGCGAACCTTTTCCATCAAGGGTATTGGCAGCGCGTTTGGGCGGCGAGGGATGATCAAAGCCTGGGCCGTGGCGCTTGGCTAGGCGGCGGTATGACCGTCGTCGTCGTGATGCTAATTGGTGGTTTGGGCATGCTGGCGACAATGAGTGGGGTTCCCCTTGGCGAGCCGCCGATGCCGTTTTTCGCCCTGCTAACGAAGGCCCCAGCTTGGCTGACGCTACCTGCCTTAGTGCTGGCAGTCACCTTGGTGGCCTCCAGTGTGGATACGTTACAAAATGGTATCGCTTCCCTGGTGGTGTCGCGCAGCGAACAGCGGGGTGTTTCCATCGCCGCTGCCCGCTGGGTCACGATTGCATTGATGATACCGGTGGTAGTGATTGCTTTGCAGGGGCTGTCGGTACTGCGGCTATTCCTGATTGCTGACTTACTGTGTGCTGCCATTGTGGTGCCTGTGCTGCTAGGTCTGTGGCAGCGCATGACCCCTTTTTCGGCTGTTGCGGGAGGCGTTGCAGGATTGCTGGGTGCCATTATTCCAGGGTGGTTCGGTCAGGGCAGTCTCATCGCGGGAGTGGTAGCTGCCAGTTTTCCAGGCAGTATTCCTACGCTGGGGCCGTTTGTCGGCGCGATAGTCGCCTCTACGCTGGTTAGTGTGTTGCTCGCGAGTATGAGTAAAAATAATAAGCAGTAAGCAGAAAAGTGCTGGTCGCGATATGCTGGTAGACCTACACCTCCCTGAATGGGTGACATGACAATGAGCTACCCCATAGCATCTAATGAAGAGGCGCGGTTAGCCGCTCTTTATGAGCTTGAACTATTAGATACCCCGGATGAACCGGCGTTTGATCGCGTCACCAGGTTGGTTACCCAGTTACTAAATGTGCCTATCTCAACGATCACGTTGATTGATGCTGAGCGTCAGTGGATTAAGTCGCGCGTGGGCGTGGAAACCCGCGAGACAGGGCGAGATGTGGCTTTTTGCGCTTATACAGTGACGGCCTCAGAGCCGTTAATTGTTGAAGATGCACGCAAGGATCCTAGATTTGCGCAAAACCCCCATGTGACCGCCCCGAATGGGATTCGCTTTTATGCGGGTATTCCGCTGTGCACCTCCAATGGACTTGCATTGGGATCCCTCTGCGCGATTGATATTAAACCTCGTACTCTTAGTGAGCAGGAACTGGCGGCTTTGAAAGATTTAGCGGCGATTGTGACTGATGAAATTCGCCTGCGTGAGCGGCTGATCCGAGAGAGAAAAAAAGCACAGGAATCTCAGCGAGCGTTGAGCGAGCTTCATTACAGTATGGAGTGCCAAATTGAACGGCGCACCAACGAGCTCAACCTGGTCATTGAATCCGCCTATGACGCCTATATCAGCGTTGATTCACAGGGCGTTATTCTGGATTGGAATCGAGCGGCTGAGCTAATGTTTGGTTGGCCACGCAAGGCGGTGCTGGCAAGGCCAATCACACAACTACTCTTTCCGAATGGCTTGCCAACTGAGAGTGATCAAGCCCCTATCACCTTTACAGCGCGGTGCCATGATGGCAAGGAACTGCCCGTCGAGGTCCGCATCAAGACATTGACCATTGATGGCCGCGAACGACGCAGTCTTTTTATCCATGATATTACCGAACGGCAGCAGCTAGAGCGCTTGCGCGATCAACAGGCCCGTGAAGACGTATTAACCAAACTGCCGAATCGACGCGCCCTGGATGAACGCCTGCCTGATGCGATGGCCCGCGCTCGGCGTACTCAAAAGCCCTTAGCAGTTTTATTCATGGACCTGGATGGTTTTAAAGCGATTAACGACACTCATGGCCATGCCATGGGGGATGAGCTGCTGCGTGTGATGGCTAAACGATTGGCGGGGGCCGTCCGTGAAACCGACTATATAGCGCGGTGGGCCGGAGACGAGTTTGTCTTGCTATTAGAAGGCAGTGAGTCCATGGCGATTGAGCCGTTGGCTAAAAAATTAATACAGGTGATTGAAGAGCCGTTTGCTGCTGGCAATGCGGCGCTGAATATCAGTGCAAGCATAGGTGTTGTCATGTACATGCCGACTAGTGCTGAAACGGCCAACGAGCTATTAAAGCGAGCCGATGTTGCCATGTATGATGCCAAGCGCTTGGGAAAAGCCCAAGTTCGTATAGTGCAGCCTTTGGATAGTGCTTCTTAGGCTTGGTACGAAAACTGCTTGCGCTCGCCCATACGTTGTTAAAAATCGGCTCAAAATACTCATTTACACTCTGTAAACTCCGTTTTTTCGCCTATTTTTGCCTAGTCTGGTCTTCGCTCAGCGACTTTTCGTACAAACCCCGAGACCGGAAATATTCAAGGACGATCATGATTCGAACTATTCTGACCACGCCTGAAGGCGAGACCCATGAGGGCGGTGAAAGCCTGATAGCTGTGTGGCGGGCTACGCCGGGAAGCCATATTTGGATTGATATGCAGGGGGAGACCCAGCAGAGCGAACGGTCGATTTTAGAGGCATTCGAATTTCACCCGATGGCGATTCAAGATGCCCATAAAGAGCGTCATCCGCCTAAAATAGAAGAGTTTGATAACCATACGCTGATTATTTATCGCGGCATCTCCTCATTCGATGCCGAGCTGAACTATTTGCCTCAACAGGTCTGTTTTTTTGTGGGCGAACGGTTTTTGGTTACGCTCCATCCTGGTGAAGCGTTAAGCATTGAGCGGCTATTTAACGAGCACGGAAGAGCACTTTTGGCGCATTCGCCGGAGCAGGTCGCGCTGCGCGTTATGTATATCTCAGCCGGATTTTATATCGATAGCCTGCTTGAGTTTGAAACTGAATTAAGCGATCTAGAGGATGAACTGTTAGAAGACGGCAACGATGTCTTGATGCGCAAAATCATTACTTATCGCTCTCGATTGGTCAAAATGCGCCGCATTTTTAGTTACCACAAAGGCATTACTCAAGAACTGACGGCTTATGACTACGAGCATCTGCCCCGAGAAGAGAGCGAAACCCTGCACGCTATTAACGATGTGGCGGACCGCTTTGAACGTCTCTATACCTTGACCCAAATGTACTATGACATTTGTGGTGACTTAGTCGATGGCTATATCTCTATTTCTTCTCATCAGCTAAATATCACCATGCGTGTTCTCACCGTTATTACCGCAATTTTTGTACCCCTGACATTTATTGCTGGGATTTACGGCATGAACTTCGAAAATATGCCCGAGCTGCGCTATGAGTACGGCTACTTTTTTGTATTGGGAGCAATGCTGGGCATCGGCGGCATATTGATTTGGTTATTTAAACGCAAACACTGGTTCTAAGCTCGTCAGTGAACGATTCGCCAGGAAACGAAAAGTTGACGCATGCATAGGTGGTTGAGGGGTGAGTGTGGCATCCTCTGCAGCGACCAAGACTATAAGGCATCAAGCCGTCGACTAGCATTTTCACTGGGAGCATTTTTCATGACCATTATGATCATCGGGCTGCTGATTTTTTTAGGCAGTCACTCTGTACGTATCTTCGCTGAAAATTGGCGTCAGCAGCAAATTGCCAAATTCGGCGAAACCACGTGGAAAATAGCCTACTCGGCAGTGTCTGTGATCGGTTTGGCAATTGCCATTTACGGCTTTGGCCAGATGCGCCTTGACCCCATTTATGTGTGGCAACCACCCATGGGAATGCGCCATGCGGTCGCGCTGCTCATGCTGCCTGCCTTTATTATGCTAGTGGCGGCTTATGTTCCCCATAATGCTATTAAGGCCAAGCTTGGCCACCCGATGATGCTGTCAGTGAAAATATGGGCGTTTGCTCACCTGCTAGCCAACGGCCGCTTAGGCGATATTATTTTTTTTGCAGCCTTTCTTATCTGGGCAATCCTGGCGTTTAAAGCTGCCAAAAAGCGTGGTCGTTTAACGCCAGCTGCGCCAGTTAGCACCACGAAAATGGCTACTATTTCTACCGTACTCATCGGGCTGGTGGCGTATGTCGTCTTTGCTTTTTACTTGCACACCGCGTTGATTGGTGTCCCTGTCTTTAGCTAATGCTTATGTTTAATTAATATCTGTATTGGCTAATATTAATAAGTGTGCTTTGTTCTTCTGGCGGCCTCGCAACCACGCGTTGCCGCCATTGCCGCTTATATGGCTTTTGAGACTCGGCAAGAGTTTGTTATTGTCATTTGAGCGCCAATATACCCATATTAAGGAGTCAGCTCATGGCCGAAACTGAACACACGGTGCCGCCGACGATGGCCGCCATGCTATTGACTGGACATGGCGGTATCGACAAATTGGAGTACCATCCGGATGTCGCTACACCTAAGCCCAAGGCGGGCGAAGTGCTGGTACAGGTGACTGCTACGGCAAAGAACAATACTGACCGAAAAGCGCGTGAAGGCCTTTACCCCACCAAAGATAAAGGTGATGTAACTTCCTTTGCCATGGGCGGCACCCCGACGCTTACCTTCCCGCGTATTCAAGGGGCCGATGTGGCAGGTCGTATCGTGGCGGTCGGAGAGGGGGTCGACGCAAAGCGCATTGGCCAGCGAGGGCTGCTCGATTTTAATATCTACGCCGACGAGCGCCGTGATATTAACCTCACCCCTGACTACTACGGCCATGGCGCCGACGGCGGTTTTGCTGAGTATATCGCTGTCCCTGCTGATCAGTTTTATCACGTGCCCAACCCTGAGCTGCACGATGCAGAGCTTGCCTCAATGGGCATGTGTTCGTATCAAACTGCTTACCACATGATGACCGCCGCCAAGGTGAGTGCTGGTGAGCGCGTGTTGGTCAGTGGTGCCAGCGGTGGCGTGGGGACCGCACTGATTCAGCTCTGCCGCGTTGTGGGCGCTATTCCCTATGCGGTAAGCCAGCTAGACAAAGCTGACGCACTCAAAGCACTAGGCGCAGAAGCGGTGATTGACCGTGGCGACTTGCCGACGTTTGTGGATCGCGTGCTGGAAACGACCAGCGGTAAACCGATCGATGCGGTGATGGATCTGGTCGGCGGTGAAATGACCAATCTATTTATCGACACCATGATTGTTGATATGCAGGGGCGCAAGAGCTACCCGCGCCTTTCCATTGCTGGTGCCAGCGGTGGCAATCTGAGCGAAATGATGTGGACGCGCGTTTATCTGTACCAAGTGCAGATTTTTGGCGTTTCCCACGGCACCCGTGAAGAGGCTGAACAGCTTGTGGCATGGATACGCAGCGGTGAATTAAAGCCTGTGCTTCATGCGGCATTTAAGCTTTCCAATCTGCATGCGGCCGAGCGCTATTTTGTTAATCGGGACAGCAACTATCTGGGTAAAATTGTGCTTGTTCCCGATGCCCAGTGGGCCTCTCATGGTGCTCCGTTCGCCCTCGAAAATTCCTCTTCTGACGCTCAGGAGCGCCACTAGTGCCTAACCTCCATACCATCCAGTTAATGGATACTCACGCCGGTGGCGATGTTAGCCGTATTGTCACCGGTGGCATCGATATTTTGCCTGGCGCCACTGTGCGCGAGCAGATGGAGTACCTGCGCGATGACGCCGACGGTTTACGTCGCTTGCTGCTTGAAGAGCCCTACGGCATTCCAGAAATGTCAGTCGATTTGTTAGTGCCTCCCAGCCACCCGGAAGCGGTCGCGGGATATATCATTATGGAAGTAATGGGCTATCCCATTTACTCTGGCTCTAACACCTTGTGTACCGCGACAGCTGTGCTGGAGAGCGGTATTGTGCCCAAGCAGGAAGGGATACAGCGCTTTAAGCTGGAAGCGCCGGCAGGCTTGGTGCAGATCGAAGCCAAAGTGCATAACGGCGTGGTGGAGTCAGTTACCTGTGGCGGCTTGCCCAGCTATATCGACACCTATCGCGATACGATTGATGTGCCGGGCATTGGTGATGTCACATACTCCATCGCCTACAGCGGTGGTTTTTATGCGTTAGTGGATGCCACTGAATTGGGCTTTAAACTGACGCGTGATGAAGAGCGTGCGCTATCCGAGTGTGCCTATAAAATCGTCGAAGCGATTAAAGCGCAGCGAGGCTTTTCCCACTACACGCTGGGTGACGTAGGGCCACTGCCGTTTTTGCACTTTATGGGACCTGAAGAGAAGGTAACGGAAGGTTATATACGTTCACGCTCAACCACCTATGTTCATCCTGGCGTTATTTGCCGTAGTACAACGGGTACTGGTACCTCGGCACGCCTGGCATTGATGAACTATGAAGGGCGTTTGAGTATAGGCGACAAACTAGAGACGGTTTCACTGCGTGAAACGGGGTTTATCGGCACCTTCATTGGCACGCATCAGGAAGGCGCTTACCAAGTGGTGGAAAATACCATTACCGGCCGCAGTTACGTGTTGTCGCGCTCGGATATTGTGATCAACTGTGATGACCCGATGGTGGCGTGCGGTGAGTTGCATCATATCTTGAGTGACCGTCATCAGCCTGCGGCATTGTCTTTAGAGTCGTAGTCTGTGAAAACTTAGTCTTTGGAAACGTAGTCTTTAGAAACATGGCCATCAGAGACATAGCCTTCGCTTTCCAAGCGTTCCCATACCGGGGCTTTTTCGGCCTCGGTCATGGCGCCCCAGACAGCAATTTCATCTAGCGTACGGCCGCAGCCATTGCACAATGAAGTGGATGGCTCGATCTGGCAGATCTGCACGCACGGCGAGAGTGGGCGGACGGTAGAATATGTGCTCATTAAGATAGGCTCTGAAGAACTGGCTGGCGCATTATGACGCCGACACTTTACCGCGCAATGACTTAATTTTTCCCTTACGGGTTTTGTGATCAACACGACGGCGCTGCGAGCCTTTGGTGGGCTTGGTGGGGCGGCGTACTTTTTGCTGCTTGGTGGCACTCTGAATCAGCTCTTTTAAACGTGCCAGCGCATCCTCTTTGTTGAGTTCAAGCTTTCGATGGCTCTGGGCTTTAATAATTACCACGCCCTCTTTGCTAATGCGCTGATCCGATAACGCCATTAAGCGCTCTTTATACAGAGGCGGCAGCGTAGAGCTCAGAATATCAAAGCGTAAATGTACTGCTGAAGCGACTTTATTGACGTTCTGGCCGCCAGCACCCTGGGCGCGAATTTGGCTGATATCAATCTCCCAATCAGCCAGGGTAACGTTATTAGAAATGGTGAGCATTAATGGCCCCTGTGTTACTTGTGAACCCATAAGGCTAGCACAATTGGCACAGAGACGGGGATGGTTAGCCTACTTAGCGCGCTCCGTTAGCCCGCTAAATTGTTAATCGGTTGACCATCCATGTAAGCTAGCAGGTTGCTAAAGGCATCGCCAAAATAGAGCTCATAGCTATCTTTTTCTACATAGCCAAGGTGAGGCGTGGCGACTAAATTAGGCAATGCCAGCAACGAGTTTTCAATGACCGGTTCCGCATCGAAGACATCCACCGCTGCCTGACCAGGGCGCCCAGCTATAAGCGCCTGCTCAAGCGCACCGGGCACCACTAACTGTGAACGACTAGTATTTACCAGCAGAGATGTAGGTTTCATCTGGGCGAGTGATTCATCAGTGACGATACCGCGGGTTTCGTCGTTCAAGCGAAGGTGCAGGCTTAGCACATCTGAGCGCTGAAACAACGCAGCTTGGCTTTCGGCTACTTCTAACCCGGCTTCAGCGGCGCGTTGGCGGGTGCCTTCCCGACCCCACACCAACACGTTCATTTCAAACGCCTGACCATAGCGTGCCACTAGGCTGCCGATTTTTCCGTAGCCAAAAATGCCTAGTGTGCGTCCTTTAAGGCCGGTACCTAACGTGCACTGCCAGCGGCCCGCTTTCAGGTTCTCAACTTCTGCCGGTATATGACGCATTGCCGCCAGGACTAAACCCCAGGTTAATTCTGCCGCTGCATAAGGCGATCCAGTGCCCGCCATGACAGTGACGCCATGGCGGCGACAAGCCGCCATATTCACATGCGCTGCACCGCCACCCGTTTGGCTAATGACTTTCAGGTTGGGCAAGCGCGCCAGTAGGGCTGCCGTGATAGGCGTGCGTTCACGAATCAGCACTAACGCCTCGGCGTCCTGGAACCGTTCACTCAGCCCGTCTAGGTCGGTTAATGTGTCGTGATACACCGTCACATCGTGGCCTTCTAGCTGCTTGAAGGCATCTAAACGGCGCACGCAGTCCTGGTAGTCATCGGCAATGACAATCTTCATAGAGAGGATTCCTTAAACTGGTCGCATCGGTAATAGTAAAACAGGGCCTAGTGGGCCTTGTTGTTATAAAGTGATACTAACCTGAACACTAACCGTCAAGGAGCCCAAAATGAGTAACTATCTGTTAGATGATTCCCCCCTAAGCCCCGGTGTTATTTACCGCTTGTTATCTGGCGTTGTTTGCCCAAGGCCCATTGCCTGGGTGTCTACCCAGGATAAGCAGGGAAATACTAATTTAGCACCGTTCTCCTTCTTCAATGTCGCTAGCGTCAACCCGCCGGTGCTGGCGTTTTCACCACTGCTCAATGGCAGCGGTGAGCTTAAAGATACGGTGCGTAATTTAAATGACGTTGCAGAATGCGTTGTGCATGTGGGGAGTGAAGCGTTAATTGAAGCGCTCAATACCACTAGTGCCAGCCTGCCGCCAGGAGAGGATGAGTTTACCCTGGCCGGGCTTGAAAAGGCTGCTATGCCGGGCGTGAGCGTTCCGCGGATTGCTAATGCGCCTGTGGCGTTTGGCTGCAAACTGTTCGATATGATTCGGTTCGGTGACCAACCCTTGGCAGGTACGTTAGTACTGGCGCAAGTGGTTTCTATTCATATTGATGACGCGCTATGGGACGGCCGCCATGTGGATATGGATCTTCTCAAACCAGTAGGTCGCCTAGCGGGCAGTGATTACATCCGCATTAGCGATCGTTTTGCGATAGAGCGTCCTGATTAGCAGCTGCTTAATTTACATAATATTATGATTTTTAATGTTATTTTTCTATTTTTTCCCATTATGTCAATGCAGTTACACAGTGGGTAATAATAATTACTTAGCAATTAACGATAACTAACCTTTAGTCGTATATTCTGCTGCCGATAGTAATAGGTAACAGATCGGTAATGTAGGAGGCATGCGATGGTTCCCATTGTCTGTTTTTCAACATGCCATTTATAGGGTGGAGAAGTGATCTAGCTAGCAAGGAGCAGATCAATGCAACGACTGGGAACGCTATTGTTAATAAAAAAATGTTTTAAAAAACAAATGATTAAAACGAGGTTGTTGAGGATAACGTTATTCGCTGGGCTGTTGGTTTCACCATTGACGCAGGCAGAGCTTACGTTTGGGATTGTCGCCCCTTCCAGCGGTGGCGCTGCGCCTTTAGGGCTGGGTATGCAAAAAGGTATCGAGACCTATTTTGCCGAGGTTAATGCAGCAGGCGGGGTGAATGGTGAAACACTTGCCTTGATCGCGCGCGATGATCAATACCAACCACTTAAAGCCGCCAGCAATACCCGCCAACTGATTCAAGAAGATGACGTGTTGGCGGCGATCGGCAACGTGGGTACGCCGACGGCCACCGTTACCATTCCCATCTATAACGAGTATGAAACGCTGCTTTATGGTGCGTTCACAGGTGCTGGCGTATTGCGCAAGACACCGCCCGACTGCTATGTGATCAATTACCGGGCCAGCTATGTGCAGGAAACCGCCGCGATGGTGGATGGGCTGCTGGAAGCGGGTGTTCTGCCCGAGGAAATTGCCTTTTTTACCCAGAACGATAGCTTTGGCGACGCAGGATACAATGGCGCTATCCAAGCGTTAACCTCCCATGGCGTTGAAAATACCGCTGCGCTGGCACATGGACGATTTACCCGTGGTACGCGCAATATTCACCAAGGGTTGGCAACCATTCTGCAAGCGCCGGTGACGCCTCGGGCGGTCATTATCGTGGGCACTTACGGGCCCGCGGCAGATTTCATTCGTGAAGCACGCAACGACCTACCAGATGCCGTGTTTCTGAACGTCTCTTTCGTTGGCAGCCAAGCGTTAATGGATGAACTTGGCGAATTGTCAGAAGGCGTGATTATTACCCAAGTCGTGCCGCCTCTGGATGCCGACCTACCCGCTGTAGAAGCCTACCGCCAGGCGCTAGCCACGCATTCACGGGGAAGTGAGCCTGACTTTATTTCCCTTGAAGGCTACCTGGCGGCGAAGCTGTTTGTGGAAGGTGTCAAGGCGGCGGGTGCAGAGCCAGATCGTGACGCTATTGTGGATGGCTTGCTTGGTCTGGGTAGCATCGATATTGGCTTGGAAGAGCCGCTCAGCCTTGGGCGTAATGATCACCAAGCCAGCGATGCAGTATGGCCAACCATTATCACAAACGGCCGTTTTGAGTCGGTGGAGTGGGCGAGCCTGTTACCGTAACAGCGTCCGCATTTAGGCTTAAGTTACCTGTAAGACCCTGACACAAGTGAAATCAGATAATGAAAAAAACGTTAAGTATTAGAGCCATGTTGATCAGCCTGTTCCTAGCGGCAGTGCTTGGCGCCGTGGTGCTAGCAGCAACAGGTTGGACTACCAACCAACGGCTCATCGACTCGCAGCGCTATATCACCGGTGAGGTATTACCGCTTCAGGATGCCAGCCGGGGCATGGTGCTCACCATGGGCGCGTTTGGTCAGCGCCATGCGGATCTACTTGCCGCTGAAAACGCAGCAGGCCTTGATGAAGTCACCACACAAACCGCATTGGATGAACGCTTTCATAACGCCCGCCAAGGGCTGAGCGGGGTTGATCACGCCGAGAGCCTGAGTGAGTTGGATAGTCATTATCAGGCGTTACTGGCTGGCGATACGGCGCTTGAGGCGATTCGCCGTGAAGAACTGAGTTTGCAAACGCAGATGGCTGAACGCATTAGTGCCATGCAAACGCTAGTCTCGCAGGTGATGCTTAGCGCTGAAGATATTGCCGGTCGTACGGCATTAGCCCAGGTGCGCAACGACCGTGAACAGCGTGAGTTAATGGAAGCTTGGCGTGAAGATGGTATGACCACGCTGCCTACTCAGCTACTTGACAATATGTTTACCGCGCAAGCAGATGTTGGACGCTTAAGCGGTAACGCGCGCATGGCATTAGCGCAGCTATCGGATCTTGGCCGCCAAATGATGCAAATAGAGAGCTCCGATGCGCTGGTCAATTTGCGTCATAATGAAATTGCCCAGCAGGTCGGGCTTGCTCGTCAGTCGTTGGCGGCAATCGCCAGCGCCCCCAGTACCGAAGTAGAGCAGCGTGCGCTAATTAATAACCTTGATGAGGTTATTGTCGAGCTGCAAGGGCTGATGGTGTCTGATGATAACGCTGTCTATGCGCTTCGTTTGCAGCAGCTTGCACTCCATGAACAAGTACAAGCGGCGCTCACCAATGTCGCTCAAGCCATGGCGCAGATGCGCTCGGCGTTAAGTGACGTTGAAGCGTATACCGTGGCACAGGCTGACAGTGCCGCGACCCAGGCGGAAACGTTAGCCAATGCTGGCCGTTCGTTACTGATTATGGTCACACTGATTGTGATTGCGCTGCTTGCTATCTTTGGCTGGCGCACAATGGTGCGTGTGTTGGGCCCGCTCGTGGCAATGCGCCGCCAGATGGAAAGCATCAGTGGCGCTGCTGGCGAGAACGCTGATCTTTCCAAGCGTCTTGAGCTTAAACGCAACGATGAAGTAGGCCAGACGGCTCAAGCGTTTAATAACATGATGGATACCTTTGAGAGCATGGTGGCGCAGATACGAGAAAGCGCCGAAGCTATCGCCACCAGCAGCCGTCAAATTGCAGCAGGTAATGAAAACCTCTCCCAGCGTACCGATCAACAGGCAGCGTCGCTGGCTGAAACGGCCTCAAGTCTTGAACAGATTACCGCTACCGTGAAGCAAACGGCTGAGTATGCTGACCAGGCGAAAGACGCCAGTGGCAACGTTGATCAACGTGCACGTGCCGCAGGGGATGTGTCAACGCGTACCACGGCAGCAATGGGCGATATCCGTGAGGCGAGTGAAAAAATCACCTCTATTATTAAAGCCATCGACGATATTGCCTTCCAAACTAACTTGTTGGCGCTAAATGCCTCCGTGGAAGCCGCCCGGGCTGGCGAGCAGGGGCGCGGGTTTGCTGTGGTGGCTCAGGAAGTACGTAAGTTAGCGGGACGCAGCGCTGAGGAGGCGGCCCAAATTCGTCATTTAGTAGACGACAGTGTTGCTAAGGTGAGCGAGGGCGAGCAACTCGTCAACGCATCCAGTAAGCACCTTCAGGAGATCATTGATAGCCTGGGTGAGGTGACGCGCTATGTTACCGAGATCGCTGGGGCGACCCACGAACAGTCGGCAGGCATTGACCAGATCAACCAAGCGATTTCGCAATTGGATCAGGTGACGCACCAAAATGCCCGCTTGGTACAAGAAGCCACGACAGCCAGTCATACACTGGATGATCGTGCCGGTGATATGCATTCACTGGTAGGGCGCTTTCGGGTAAGCGATACGGCAGGACAGCGTCATCTGTCACTCCCACAGAAGGAAGAAATTACAACGTAGTAAGCAATTACTACCTGCTGGTGGAAAGCGCTTGCTAGTCTCATCTCACACGCCTCGCGTGTGCTCACACACTCGATCAATAACCATAAGATAAATAGGTAAAAGGAGTACTGAGATGAGCAGCAAGCGTATTTTAATGATCACCGGCGATTTCACTGAAGACTATGAAACCATGGTGCCGTTTCAAGCACTTATGGCCGTCGGCCACCAGGTAGATGCTGTCTGCCCTGGTAAAGCCTCGGGCGATACTGTGGCAACCGCGATTCATGACTTTGAAGGTGATCAAACCTATTCTGAAAAGCCTGGGCACCGCTTCGCACTGAATGCTGATTTCGCCAGCACTAACCCTGCCGATTACGATGCCCTGGTTGTACCGGGTGGCCGCGCACCGGAATATCTTCGTCTCAACAAGGAAGTCCTGACGATGGTTCAGCACTTTTTTGAGACCAACAAGCCCGTGGCGGCCATCTGCCATGGTGCGCAGCTATTGGCTGCTGCAAAAGTGCTTGAGGGCCGGCAGTGCTCCGCTTACCCGGCCTGCCAGCCGGAGGTAGAACTTGCTGGTGGTCACTTCGCCAATTTGGAAGTGACGGATGCGGTGACCGATGGCAACCTGGTCACCGCTCCCGCGTGGCCTGCCCACCCGGCATGGCTGGCGCAATTTATGGCACTGTTAAATAAGTAAAGCTAGCCGCACTATCATAATTACCTTTGCGCCCAGCCCCGGCTGGGCGCGCTATGTTTTTCCCCGCTATGCTTGTAGTTTGAACACACGTTTGAACAGATTACGCTGAGAGGCAACACCCATGTGTAAACTCTTTATTCAAGCTAACCCCGAGCTGTGGCGCAGTGCGACGCACTCGCTGCGTATAGATGGCATGGTCACCAGTGTGCGGATGGAAAACTATTTCTGGCACATTCTCGAAGAGATCGCCCAGCGAGATGGAATGAATACCGCCCAAATGATTACTCGGCTGTATCATGAATCGATCGATGCTGGGCACGATTTGGGTAACTTCACCTCGTTTTTACGCGTTTGCGCCCTGCGTTACCAAGCGCTTCAATTGAGCGGCGATATTCCAATCCAGCACCAGGTACCCATCGCCACCCTGGACGCGGAGCAAATTTTAGCGCGTGAAACTTGCAACAGGCAGGACTCCTTACATTAAAAACGGCGGCTGATAAGGGGGCTGGAAAAGAAGTAGAGCCGTTATTCGAGCCGTGCTTCCAGCGCACTTAAAAATTCTTCAATACGTGCTGCATTGGTGCCCACATCGCTTGCGCCCAGGCGTGATGCCGAGCGCATATCGACCTGCACACCATTGTCCAGCTCGGTTAAGCGAATAACCACGTCATCCTCAAAGCCAAACCAGCGCGTGGTTGCGGTGGCCTCTATGTGATTGTCGGTAATTCTGGCGATACGCCAGCCAGACTCTTCCGCTGCTGCTTGGGCAGCTGCCAGTACGGTTTGCGGAGAGTCATCTACGATTATCGGCTTGAGGTGAGGGTAGGCTGCTCGCTGTTGCTGGGCGGTTGCCTCACCAGGGTAATCGACCGCGTTAGGGGCAGCACGCCGTGCGTTGGCTAAGGCTTCAAAAGCAGGTGGATTCTGGGTGTCGGTGGTGATGTCGTGAATGGCCGGTACCTCTTGAGCACGTTGCCAGTGCTGCCAAGGCACAAAAAGCAGCGCCGCCGCAGCGATAATGACCAGCGAGGCCATCAAGGCTGATGTGAAGCGACGAGCCAGTATGCTCAGCAGCAGCGTAACGATGCTGACTGCCACCGCTCCACCCGCCGCATAGACGCCGTTACGTAGTAAGTTAAACGCCTCGCCCAGGCTGATAAGTTCGCCCCGATAAGCCGGGCCAGCGCCCGCCATCATCAGTACCGCCACTACAAGCAGCAGAATGGCTAAACCTGCCAGTATACCTGGCCAGCGGCCACCGCGTGGGTGTGACGCTTTCAGTTGCATTGCCATGTTCTCTCCTTGTCACATCGTATTCAGCGATTCTTTTGAGCTATCCTTTCCAGCTATTCTTAGCACAAATACAACGCCAATTGGCAATCTGAACGTTTAATACCTGACGATAGGATATACATGACCGATCACGTAACCGCTTTACGTCAGTTGCTTCTCAGCGCACCGCAAGAAGCCCTGCCAATGACCTACCAGCAGGTGGCCACCGAGCTGGGGCTGACGCCGCCGCGCACCATTGGGCAAGTTACCCAAGCGCTTGAGCAGTTAATGCGTGAAGACGCCGCGCAACAAACACCTTTTATCGCCGCCTTAGTCGTCAGCCGCCGGGGCGATGGGTTACCCGCTACGGGCTTCTTTGAGTTAGCTGTCGCTTTAGGCCGTTTTCCCAAAGACCCGACCCTCCACGAGTCGGCTTACCGGGCTGAGTTTCAGAGCGCCCTCAACGAGCGCGAAGATTGCCAACGTTAAGTTTCGCCGCGCTGGCTGGGCGTTTTACGCAGTGGGTCAAGCAACGGGCCAAGCCCGTTGTGATCGATTTCATGCATTAGATGAAGCAGCTGGCCAATCTCGCCAGAAGGAAATCCTTCCCGGGCAAACCAGTTTAAATAGGGGCCGGGGAGGTCGGCGATCAGGCGGCCCTCATACTTGCCAAAGGGCATGGTACGGGTGACTAGCTTTTCCAGATCCTCTGGTTTCATGCATTAACTCCTGTGGCTTTGATTGCGTGCTAAACACAATTATCAGGTTGTTCTGCCGTTTCGCCAATCAATTGGGCAAGCGCTCGGGCGGGTTCGCTCAAATGACCACTGGTAGGATGGATCAGCCCTATATCACGATGAAAGGTACGCTCGCCTAAATCAATCGCACGCACGCCGGTTGGCCAGCGTGAATGGGCGATGGCCTCGGGAACCAGCGCCACGCCTACCTCCTTGGCGACCAGCTTAATGATCGCTTCCAGTTCGTCGACTTCGCATACCTCGCGCACATTGCAGTGGTTATCACGTAGAAAGCGCTCTACCTGTCTGCCCCCAAAAGAGGCACGGTCATAGCGGATAAACGGTTGGTTGGAGAGCAGTTCCCGCCACTGGTCGCCGTTGATATTCGGCGGCACGATTAACCGAAAAGGCTCGTGAGCTAGGGGTGTCCAGCGCAAATCACTGTGTAGCGAAAAGGGCGGGCGAATTATCACTGCCATATCCAGTTCGCCAGCGTCGACCTGATTGACCAGTTCCATGGAAAGCCCCGGTACCACGTGGGTACAGCAATCGTGATAAGCGTGATGAAAGCGCGCGAGTGCATCAGGCAGTAGCGAGCGCTGGATGGAGGCGATGGCGCCGATATTGATCCGTTGTGTGGCTGGCTGGCCTGACATGGATACGCCCAGCGTGCTATAGAGCGTCAGCAGGGCGTGGGCTTGCTTCAACGTCTCTTGCCCTCGCTGGGTCAATATGGCGGCACGCCCTTTGCGTTCAAACAGGGCAAGGCCTAGTTCTCCCTCAAGGCGTTTCATCTGCGCACTGACCGCTGCTTGAGTCAGGCCAATTTTGTTACCCGCTGCGGCAAAGGTGCCTTCCTGGGCAACCGCGATCAGCGTCTTTAGCTCACGGATCATTGATAAATCCTTTTTGTGAATCAGCCAAATAGTTATTGATTTTATTTTCCCATGCGTCGCCCTAGGATGAATACAGCGTGGCAGCACAAAGTGTCACTCAATCCCCATAAACCGACTTAAGCTGGAGATGACGATGAGCCTTTCACCTTTCCATTTGGCGATTCCTGTTTACGATGTTGCGCTGGCACGGGCATTCTATAATGACGTTTTTGGCCTGGAAGAGGGGCGTTCCAGTGAGCAGTGGGTCGACTTTAATTTCTTCGGCCATCAGTTAGTCATTCACGAGCAACCCAAAACGCCGGGACAAGAGAGCGCTCATACCAATCCCGTGGACGGTCACAACGTTCCAGTACCGCATTTCGGCGTGATTTTGCAGTGGGATGAGTGGGAAGCCCTGGCCGAGCGACTGAAAGCGCGGGATACACAATTTGTGATTGAGCCTTACGTACGTTTCAAAGGCGAAGTGGGCGAACAGGCCACTATGTTCCTGCTCGACCCTTGCGGAAACGCCCTGGAGTTCAAGGCGTTCAAAGATATGAGCCAGATCTTTGCAAAATAGACTTTGCCAAGTAATCAGTAATGACTGTAAAACGCTATGGCGCCCCGATGTCCGGCCTGTAACGCCTGTTCCTGTCGACGGTGTTGAAGCGGAGGCTCGCCAAAATAGCGCTTATAGTCGCGGCTAAACTGAGGCACGCTGCGGTAGCCAACCGCCGCAGCGGCCTGATTGACGTTGTGGTTGTCCTGCAAAAGTAACTGCTGGGCTTTGATTAAGCGCAGCCGCTTTAAGTACTGAGCCGGTGACGCACGGGTAATTTGCTTAAAGTGCTGGTGAAATGTCGACGGACTCATATTGGCCTGGGCTGCCAGCTGTTCAATGCTAAAGTCTTCAGCAAAATTGGCATGAAGCCTCGAAAGCACCTGCACGATGCGCGAATAGTTGCCATGCCCCAATACCAACGCCCTTAGCGCTTGGCCTTGCTCCCCCTTTAATGCCTCGAATACCACGTCACGAATACGCGCCGTGCCCATCGTTTTGCATTCAACAGGCGCATGCAGTGTGCGCGCCAAACGCTGTACGGCGTCTTGCATACCATCGTTCATGGCGACTGATGCCATTGGCAGTGGCGTTTGGTTCTGTTGTACCGCCTCGCCCATGGCGGTCACCATCTCACTCAACAGTGCCGGATCCAGGCGTACCGATATACCCAGCAACGGGGCTTCCGGTGAACCGTAAGTTTCGCACTCAAACGGCATGGGCAGCGTTTGAACTAAATAGTGGCCGGGGTCGTAGTGGATTTCACGATCGCCCAGATACCCCATCTTTTGCCCCTGGGCAATAATGGTCAGGCTTGGTTCATAGAGAAGCGGCGTACGCACTTGGTGGCGGCTTAAACAGAGTAACGATACGCCGGGCAGAGTCGTTTGACTGATACCGTCGCTTTTAATGAGTGGTGCAATAACAGCAGCCAGCGCATTGCCAGCCTGAGCGGTGGAGGCCATGGGGTTCTCTCTGGTTTCTGGTGGCTTTTGCATAATCATAGCGATTTTAAGCTATTTTTTGTTATTTTATTACGTGCTATCGGAGTAATTGGCAAAAATGGCGTAGCTTCGTTCATCGCTATCCTTACGGATTAGGCCAATACTGTCGGCATACCTCGCACGCGAGGAAATGTCTGCTGATTTTGAAAGTTGGTTTTGAAAAAAACAGCTTTTAAGTCTAGTTGCGAAGTCAAGATGGAGCCCCACCGATGAGCCAAGCCAAATCCTATGCAGCATTTGCTGCGGACAAACCGTTAGCACCGTTCAGTTTTGACCGTCGCCAGCCGCGCCCGGACGACGTGGCGATTGAAATTCTCTACTGTGGCGTGTGCCACAGCGACCTTCACTTTGCCCGCAATGACTGGGGAATGAGCCAGTACCCTGTCGTCCCCGGCCATGAAATTGTCGGCCGCGTGACCTCGGTCGGCGATAAGGTTTCACGTTTTAAAGCCGGTGATTTAGTCGGTGTTGGCTGCATGGTGGATTCGTGCCGTACCTGTGCCGCCTGTAAAGATGGCGTAGAGCAGTACTGCCTGGAAGGCTTCACCATGACCTATGGTAGCGAAGACCGCCAAGACGGCACCATAACCCAGGGTGGCTACTCCGACGCCATCGTAGTGAGTGAGCACTTTGTACTGCAGATGCCTGATGGTATCGATCTAGCCTCAGCAGCGCCGATTCTTTGTGCCGGTGTGACGACCTATTCACCGCTCAAGCACCATGGCGTCGGTCAAGGCCATAAAGTTGGTGTGATTGGTATGGGTGGCTTAGGCCATATGGGCGTTAAACTGGCTAAGGCGTTGGGTGCGGAAGTCACCGTATTCACCCGCTCAGATGCCAAGGTTGAAGAAGCTAAGCGCAACGGTGCTGACCACGTGGTGGTTTCCAGCGACCAGGCGCAGATGGATGCCGTGGCTGATACCTTCGACTTTATGCTCGACACCGTACCCGTACAGCATGACCTTAACCCTTACCTGAAGTCGCTGAAGTACGACGGTACGCACATTATTGTCGGTTTGCTTGAACCTATTGAGCCAGCCATTGAAGCCTTTAACTTGGTCTTCAAACGCCGTGTGGTTGCCGGTTCGCTGATTGGCGGCATTGCCGAGACCGAAGAGCTGCTCAAGCTGTGTGCTGACCAAGGCATTACCTGTGATATCGAGATGTTGGATATCAACAACATCAACGAAGGCTTTGAGCGCATGGAAAAAGGCGATGTACGCTATCGCTTTGTGATTGATATGGCGACGTTGAAAAACAGCGCTGCCTAATCTTTTGGCATTCACTTGCCCATAGCGCTAGCTTGAAACAACGAAATGGCCCGCGTCCTACAAAGGACGCGGGCCATTTTGCTACGGGCGAGTACTATGTATCAGATTTTTTACGTATCAGCTTTTTACGTCACGTTTGCTGCGCGCGGCAACGACGCCGGGTAAAAGCAACAAGCCTGCTAGCAGCCAAGCGGGCCAACTGCCTGTGCGGGTAAACGGTGTCAAACCTTCCATGGCGTAGAACTCACCGGTTATCAGTGTGGTTTCGAACTGCGGGGCGCGCTCCACGATATGGCCTTCGGGGTCGATAATCGCCGTAATACCGTTGCTGGTAGCGCGGACCACATAGCGGCCATTCTCTAGCGCTCGCAGACGGGCCATCTGCAAATGCTGGTGGGGGCCGATTGAGGCACCAAACCAGGTGTCGTTGGAGACCGTCATGATGACACCGCTGTCTTGCGCGCGGCGGGCAACTAACTGCGGGTAGATAATTTCATAGCAGATCGCATTGCCTATATTTATCCCCGCGGCCTGCATGGGTGTTTGCTCGTGCTCGCCTTTGGTAAAGGTCGACATTGGAAGGTCAAAGAAATCGATCGCCCCGCGGAGTACGCTTTCCAGCGGCAAGTACTCACCAAAAGGCACTAAGTGCTCTTTCTGGTAGCTGCCCTCTACATTGCCTACGCCAATGACGCTATTGAAATAGCGCTCTTGGTCGTCGCGCTGAACGATGCCGGTGAGCAGGGCGACATCGGGCGGTAGGTTAGATTGCACTCGTTCCAGCACTGGGCGGGCCTGGGTTTCCATCATCGGCAGAGCGGTTTCAGGCCAGATAATCAGGTCAACGTCGTCGGCAACTTCGCGAGTTAGTTCGCTGTAGGTGTTAGCGGCCTCCCGTTGCCCTTCAGGGGTCCACTTCAACAGCTGCGGCAGATTACCTTGTAACAGGGCGACACGAGTGGGCTCATCTACTGGCGTGGTCCACTGCTGAGGCAATGCCAACGGGACTAGCCAAATCGCTGCCAGTGGTGCGAGTGCCCACCACCGACGGCGCAGCAGTAGTTCAGCACCAAGCGCACCGCTAAGTGCTACTAATAGAGAAAGCAGATAGACGCCACCAACGGGTGCCCAGGCGGCTAGTGGCGAATCGACATAGCCAGAGCCCAGTAGCAGCCAGGGAAAGCCGGTAAACAGGTAGGTTCGTAGCACCTCGCCCAATACCCAGGCGCCCGCAAAGCTGATAAACGCGAGCCGAGCGGATGTGAAGCGGCGATAGAGCCAGAAGGTGCCGGCAAAAAACAGCGCCAAAATCGTCACGAACAGCACAGTTAGGAAAACGGCCAGTGGTACACCGGTATAGCCATAATCGTGAATAGAGACATACACCCACGAAGTGCCGCTGGCGAAGAGCGCCACGCCATATAGCCACCCCTTTAGAGCCGCCTGGGCGGGGGTTAACGTGTGCAGGCCCGTGTAAAGTAAACCAATCGCTACCGGGCCAAGCCACCACAGTTCAAACGGTGAGGCCGTTAGGGTGGTGAATCCACCAGCAACCAGGGCGGCAAGCAGCTGTAACAAAAACGCGGGGGGTAAACCCATAGCGATAACCTATCTACGGTAAAGTGCGAGAAAGCGGATAGAGAGCAGAGTGACGATCAGCGACTAGGCTGGCTTGTTCTCCTGGTCATCGTCTTCTTCGTCATCACGACGCGTGTCACGGTAGGCTTCGAGTAGACGAATGCGCCGGGTGTCAGCATTGAGGATCACAAATCGCCAGCCACCAAGAATGGTATGTTCTCCGCGCCGAGGCAGATGGCCGAACTGCTGCATTACCAGGCCGCCAACCGTATCGAACTCATCGTCGGAGAACTCAGTGTCAAAGCGTTCGTTGAAGTCTTCGATGGGGGTTAGCGCGCGAATGGCAAAACGGCCATTTTCGATCTCGCGGATATCATCCTCTTCGTCGGTATCGTGTTCATCTTCGATGTCGCCGACAATCTGCTCAAGGATATCCTCAATGGTGATAATGCCCGCAGTGCCGCCGTATTCGTCAACGACGATGGCCATGTGATTATGGGTATCACGAAACTCTTTGAGCAGGCTGTTAAGGCGTTTTGACTCAGGAATAAACATCGCCGGTCGCAAGATATCATCAAGCTTGAAAGCGTCACGCTGGGCCTGCGTTTGGGAGAGTAGCGGTAACAGATCCTTTACCAGCAGAATACCTTTCACATCATCCAGGTTTTCACCAATCACCGGGTAGCGGGAGTGGCCGGTTTCCTGAATGAGGGGTAGGTAGCCGTCGCTGGTTTGATCCAGCGCGATGGCGGACACCTGGGAACGCGGTATCAGCACTTCGCGTACTTGCTGGTCGCTGATTTCAAGCGCGCCTTCGATGATCATGATGGCGTCTTGATCCAGCTTTAGTTTTCCTGCGGTATGGCGTAAAAACGTCATCAGCTCATCGCGTGAGCTGGGTTCGTCATTGTCTCCGGAAAGGGCGCCAAAGATTTTCTCGAGCCAGGATTTTTGATTGGGGTTGCTCGATCGGTCTTCGCTCATGCGTCAATTCTCTCGTTTGCGGGCAGACAGTTGCTATCTTATTTACGGCGTTGTCAGGTAGCTGTTTTATCACCGATGCGGGGGATAGTACCAGATTCGTTGTTACCTGAATTAACGCACCCACTATCAAATAATAAAAACCCAAAGCGTTTAGCCATTAATGCCATCGGAGGTAGTGTCAGCATATGGGTCGGGAATGTGCAGCTCAGCCAATAGTTCGCGCTCGAACTGCTCCATTTCTTCTGCTTCCTGATCATCAATATGATCGTAGCCCATTAAATGCAAGATGCCATGCACGACCATATGAGCATAGTGATGCTCAAGCGGTTTACGCTGCTCGCGAGCTTCCTGAGCCACCACGGCGTGACAAATCACGAGATCACCCAGTAGCGGTAATTCAACCCCGGGCGGGCTCTCAAAGGGAAACGACAGCACGTTAGTGGTTTTGTCTTTGCCCCGGTAGTCGCGGTTAAGCGTCTGGCTCTCGCTCTCATCCACAAAGCGGATAGTCACTTCCCGACGCTGGTCATCCGGGTGGTGCGCAAAAACACAGCCCACCCAGTGGGTGAGCTGTGTCAGAGAGGGTAGCAGGGGTTCGTTGATCGCTGCCTGACGATCAATTATTAGCTCATCAATCGTAGGCTCGTTCATCGCGAACTATCCCAGGAGCCTTCTCGCGATTGCATGCGGGCATCACGTTCTTGCTGGCGCACTTCACGGCGAGCACGCTCTTCCACTTCTTGCTGAGACTCGAACATGTCGTAGGCTTCGATAATGCGCTGAACCAACGGGTGGCGAACCACATCCTTGGCGGCAAAGTGGGTAACGCCAATGCCTGGGGTGTCTTTCAATACGTCGAGCACCTGAATCAGCCCTGACCGCTGCCCCTTGGGTAAATCGACCTGGGTCACATCGCCGGTAATGACGGCGGTAGAACCAAAACCAATCCGGGTTAGGAACATTTTCATCTGTTCTGGCGTAGTGTTCTGGCTCTCATCCAGAATGATATAGGAATTATTAAGCGTGCGGCCACGCATGTAGGCCAGCGGGGCAATCTCAATTACCTGACGCTCAATCAGTTTGGCCACCTGTTCAAAACCGATCATCTCGTACAGAGCGTCATAAAGAGGACGTAAGTAGGGGTCGATTTTTTGGGCCAGGTCGCCGGGTAGAAAGCCAAGTTTCTCACCCGCTTCAACGGCAGGGCGCACAAGCAGAATGCGGCGTACTTCCTGTTGATTGAGCGCTTCAACCGCCGCAGCGACCGCTAGATAAGTTTTGCCTGTGCCCGCAGGGCCAACACCAAAATTGATATCGTGTTCGCGGATGCTGGACACATAGCGCTGCTGATTAAGGCCACGCGGTTTGATCATGGTGCGCGGCGTGCGCATGATCACTTCGTCGCTGCTACCGCTACCATCTTCTTCATCTTCTATCGCTTCAAGCCCCGATTCCTGTAGGAATAAGTGGACGGTATCGGCTTCAAGTTCGCTGGATGCCGTTTCGCGGTAGAGATGTTCCAGTACGTTTGCCGCTGCTTTAATGCGATTGGCGGGGCCCGCCAGTTGGAACACATTGCCTCGGTTGCGCAGCGTCACGTCCAGGCGGCTTTCAATCAGCTTTAAATGCTCGTCCTGCTGGCCGCAAAGGCTAGCAAGGCGCTGCGGATCATTGGGTTCAAGGCTTAAGGTGATGATGCGATTGGCCTGAGGTGTTGGCTGGCTCAAGAGTGGGGAACCCCTCGTTAGTGTGTGTATCGTTCAGCTTACTGCCCCGCCTGAAGCGGGGCAATGACCTGTGTTAATGGCGGTGCAAAGGGAACGTTTAATAGCGCTCGGGTGAGGCCAGTTCACCGCGCAGCGAATTGGGGAAGGCCTCGGTGATCTCCACATCGACAAAGTAGCCGATTAGCTCGGTGGGGTTGGCGGCACGGAAGTTCACCACGCGGTTGTTCTCGGTACGCCCTGAGAGTTGGCCGGGGTCGCGGGGCGAAAAGCCGTTAACCAGTACACGCTGCGTGCTGCCGACCATACGGCGGCTAATTTGCGCGGTTTGCTGAATAATCCGCTCCTGCAGAATTGCCAGGCGCTGCTTTTTCACGCTTTCCGGTGTTTCATCCGGCAGGCCAGAAGCAGGTGTGCCGGGGCGGGCGGAGTAAACAAAGCTGAACGAGTGGTCGAAGCCAATCTGGTGAATCAGGTTCATCGTCGCTTCAAAATCTTCTTCCGTTTCGCCGGGGAAACCGATAATGAAGTCTGAAGAGAAGCTGATATCCGGGCGGTTGGCGCGGATACGCTCCATCTTTTCAATGTACTCCGCCGCCGTATGACCACGCTTCATAGCGTTAAGAATGCGGTCTGAACCTGACTGTACCGGCAGGTGTAGGTGGCTCACCAGCTCTGGGATATCGGCGAAGGCTTCTACGAGACTGTCGGTAAACTCAACCGGGTGCGAGGTGGTGAAGCGGACGCGATCGATCCCGTCTACAGCCGCCACACAGGCAATCAGCTCGGCCAGGTCGATCTCGTCGCCAAGCTGATTTTCACCGCGATAGGCATTCACGTTTTGGCCCAGCAGATTGATCTCACGCACGCCCTGATCGGAAAGGTGGATGACTTCATCCATAACTGCTTCAAAGGGGCGTGAAACTTCTTCGCCACGGGTGTAAGGAACCACGCAGAAGGTGCAGTACTTGGAGCAGCCTTCCATGATCGATACGAATGCAGTGGCGCCATCGGAGGAGGGCTTGGGCAGATGGTCAAACTTTTCAATTTCAGGAAAAGTGACATCCACAGCGGCAATCTGATTATTGCTGCGGGCATCCAGCATCGAAGGAACGCGGTGGAGGGTTTGTGGCCCAAATACCATGTCCACATGCGGTGCGCGCTTGCGAATGGCTTCGCCTTCTTGGCTGGCCACGCAGCCACCTACGCCAATCACTAGATCGGGGTTGGCATCTTTAAGTTTTTTCCAGCGGCCCAGCTGATGAAAAACTTTCTCCTGCGCTTTCTCGCGAATCGAGCAGGTGTTTAACAGAATGACATCGGCTTCACGCTCATTATCAGTGAGTTCGAGCTGGTGAGATTCGCCGAGTAGATCCGCCATGCGGGAGGAGTCGTACTCGTTCATTTGGCAGCCGTGCGTTTTGATGAAGAGCTTCTTCGCCATCGGTACCTGTCATCTATGAGTCGTCAAGGGACGAGGATGAATGGAGTGTCGGATAGTGGGCCATGCCACTTTTAGATATCCCCATTATACGGGCACAAGAAACCTGGGGCTAGCATTCGGCCATAATCGATACTTGACCATCACATTTCAATGGGTATACTACGCACCGTGTTTGAGCAGTTCCTCGATAGCTCAGTTGGTAGAGCAAATGACTGTTAATCATTGGGTCGCAGGTTCGAGTCCTGCTCGAGGAGCCAATCTTCGCTACCGCTTTAAAGCGAAGGGCTTTGCTTAAAACACGACAACTTATGATGTTCCTCGATAGCTCAGTTGGTAGAGCAAATGACTGTTAATCATTGGGTCGCAGGTTCGAGTCCTGCTCGAGGAGCCAAGTTGTAATATCGTTAGTACCTCTTTAGCTGCCTTTTTACGGCGTATCGTTCTGGGTAGTGCATGATTCCTCGATAGCTCAGTTGGTAGAGCAAATGACTGTTAATCATTGGGTCGCAGGTTCGAGTCCTGCTCGAGGAGCCAATTAATTCCCCCTGCTTATTTGCTTTTCATTAGCGCCTAGTTTTCTCTGCGTTGACTGAAAGCGTTCATTTCTAGTGTTTCCTTTTCTCTTTTGCTATACCCACTGCCAGCTAATGTATAGGCGGTTTTGTTGTGTCTGGCGTGTGAGCTGGTTCACCATTAGAACTATCGGTGCTTACCGTCAACCGATTTAGTGACGTAAACTACATTGATAATCCATTAGTTTAGGAAGTTTATGGTGGGCAACGTGACTGCGCCCCAGGCGCTGCAAGTATTTAAGTGTTTAAGCGATGAAACGCGTTTGATGCTGGTGCTGCTAATTGCTCAAGAGCAGGAGCTGTGCGTGTGTGAAATGACCCATGCGCTGCAGGAATCGCAGCCCAAAGTATCACGGCACTTGGCTCAGTTACGTCAATGTGGGTTGCTTAGCGATCAGCGCGAGGGGCAGTGGGTCTATTACCGCCTTGCCTCTCAATTACCTGCCTGGGTCCACGATATTGTTCAGGCGGGCACCCAAGGCAGCGCTGTGCAATTAGCGGCACTCACGCAGCGCTTAACGCGAATGGGTGATCGGCCTGCCCGCCGAGCGGCGCTGTGTTAACGCGATGCTGAGGCAGGCTAGGTGATTAAAATAGCGTAATAAAAACGCCGACCCTTATAAAGGGGTCGGCGTTTTTTCTCAGCGTGCTTTAACCGTGCGTGTTAACGCTTAGCCGCTAACCGCTGAGAATCCTGCAAATGGACGTAATCGAGAAGTATCTCTGCTGATTCCAACACGTAGGCGCGATCGACGGCCAGTGCTTCATCCTCTTCGCTTTCGCTCTCTTGTGAGGCAGCAGCATCATCACTCTCTTCGCCGCCTATTCCTGCCGTGGCGTCTGTCCGAGCGTCCATCCACTCATCCAGCTCTTCCATGCCCAGCGCACGGCGGCGTTGGTTTTCCAATGAGAGCTGTTCGGCTTCCTGGGCTTCCATTTCACGCTCGCGCTGTTCGCGGTTTAAGCTCACGCTGGTGTGCTGTTCGCGTAGCTGACGAGCAAGTGTGGACTGGCGTTCAAGATAGCGGAAATTGGCATTATCCTGCGCACGTGCATCATGTTGGGCAATGAGTTGCTCCAGCATGTTTTCAGGTTCGCCATAGCGGCGATACTGAACGTTCTGAACGGTATCCCACGCTAATGCGTTATCCAAGCTGCTTTCACCAATACGCTCGGGGTCAATCAGGCTGGGGAAGTCGATATCCGGCTCTACGCCGCGGTTCTGGGTGCTATCGCCAGAAATACGGTAGAACTTGGCGCGAGTTAGCTTGATCTGGCCATGGCTCAGATCATTAAGCGTTTGCACGGTGCCTTTGCCGAACGTAGGCGTACCGAGCACTAGGCCGCGACCGTAATCCTGAATAGCGCCAGCGAAAATTTCCGATGCAGAGGCAGAGAGGCGGTTCACTAATACGCCTAACGGGCCGTCATAGAGCGTGCCTGCTTCGCTGTCGCCGTAGAGCTGGATGCGGCCCTGGGCGTCGCGTACCTGTACGGTGGGGCCGCGGTCGATAAACAAGCCGATCAATGAATTGGCTTCCTGCAGGGCACCACCGCCATTGTTGCGCAGATCAAGCACGATACCTTCTACGCCCTCTTCTTTAAGGCGTTCGACTTCTTTGGCAACATCGCGTGTGGTACTGCGGTACTCCTCTTCACCGGCTTGCCAAGCGTCGAAATCAACGTAGAACGTGGGCACGTTAATGACCCCAAGGCGGTGCGGCTCGCCGTTGCGCTCGACTTCAATGATTTCGCTACTGGCAGCTTGATCTTCAAGGCTGACGGTATCGCGGGTAATTTCAACGATCTGCGAGCGAGTCATATCGACTGCTTGGGCAGGTACCACATCTAAGCGAACGATGGAGCCTTTAGGACCACGAATTAAGTCAACCACGTTATCCAGACGCATACCGACGACATTAACCATCTCGCCTTCTTCCTGGCCAACAGCGATGATGCGGTCTGCTGGTTCCAAAACGCCTGCGCGCTCTGCTGGGCCACCGGGTACTAGGCTTGCAACCTTGACGTACTCGCCGTCCGATTGAAGCAGGGCGCCGATCCCTTCAAGCGAGAGGCTCATCTGAATATCAAACGACTCACCCTGGCGGGGGGAGAGGTAGCCGGTGTGCGGGTCGATGCTGCCCGTGACCGCTGCCATGAGTACGCCAAACACGTCTTCAGGCTCGGTTTGCTCCAGGCGGGTCAGTTGGCCTTCATAGCGCTGACGCAGATTGGTTTCAATCTGTTCGCTGTCCTGGTCGGTTAAGGCCAGGGTTAAAGCGTCATTTTTGAGCCGTTTGCGCCATAGCTCGTCGAGTTCGCTTTGCCGGGAGGCCCAGGGGGCATCTTCACGATCAATCTCTAAGCGTTCATTGCTTTCAAAGTTAAAATCAAGGCCTTCGTCGAGCTGAGTAAGTAGCGACTCAACGCGAGTGCGTTGACGTTCACTAAACGCGTTATACAGATTAAAAGCGTCGTCTAGATCGCCATTAAAAATGGCGTCTGCCATGCTGGTTTCTAGATGGCGATAGGCTTCGATATCACTGCGCAGTAGGTAAGCGCGCTGACCGTCAAGAATGTCCAAATAGCGTTGGAATGTGTCTTGCGACCATGCTTCGTCAAAATTTACGTCAGCATAGTGTCCGTAGCGGAGCGAGTCCGCAATTTCCACCGCCGCCTGGCGTTGTTCGTCGGTCGGCTCGAGTTGCGCCAAGGCGGCTGGGCTGGAAACAACCAGCATGACAGCCAGGGCGACCGAACGCGAAAGCGTTGCAAACAAGCTCATCAGTCAAGCTCTCCCGGATTTGTGTACACTCATTCTTCCCTAGACACGCAATGTGACCCATGAGTTGCGTAGGTCGAGGGAGTATTGTAGCAGGTCGCCTGCACTATGAGACTCAATCATTACTGTTAAGAGGATTTCCATGTCCGAGACTTTCAACGCTGATCGTTTAACACGTCTCTGTGACTTTCTGCGTCAATCACCGACACCCTGGCATGCTGCAGGCAATATGGCCTCGCGATTGGAGCAAGCCGGTTTTCAGCGGCTGGAAGAAAAGGCGAATTGGCAGCTAACGCCGGGCAAACGCTACTACGTTACCCGTAACGACTCAGCCATTATTGCGTTTCAATTACCTGAGTCTAGATTAACCGAATTGCGCATGATTGGTGCGCATACTGATAGCCCCGGCCTGCATTTAAAGCCCAACGCCACGCAGCGTTCTGCGGGTTGGCTGCAGTTAGGCGTGCAGGTATACGGCGGTGTGCTGATGGCGCCTTGGTTTGACCGTGACCTAGGGTTGGCAGGGCGCGTACATGTGCGCCACGCTGATGGGCGCTTGGAAAGCGTACTCCTCAATGTCGACCGTGCTATTGCCACCATACCGAGTTTAGCGATCCACCTTGATCGAGACGTGAACAGCGGCCGCCCGATAAATCCGCAGACACAAATGGCGCCGGTATTGATGCAAAGTGAGGCAGCCACGTTAGCCGAATTGGTGGCGCAGTGGCTAGAGCAGCAGCACGGTCTGAGTGCCGTAGAAGTGGTTGACTTTGAACTGGGTTTTTACGATGTACAGCCGCCATCGTTGGTGGGCGTCAAGCAGGAGCTAGTGGCTAGCGCTCGGTTGGATAATCTGCTTTCCTGCTTTATGGGGTTGGAAGCGCTATTAGGCAGCGATGGTCGTCAGGGCGCCCTGTTAGTAGCCAATGATCACGAGGAAGTGGGCAGTGCCAGCGCCAGCGGCGCTCAAGGTCCTTTTCTGGCGGATGTGCTAAAGCGCATTAATGGTCAGCTGGGAGGCAAGGGAGGTGAGAAGGGCAGTGATGAGTCACTGATTCAGCTGATTCAGTCGTCGCTGATGATCTCTTGCGATAACGCCCATGCGCTGCATCCCAATTTTCGCGACAAGCACGATGAGCGCCACGGCCCGGCGATTAATGGCGGCCCGGTGATCAAGGTTAATGCGAGCCAGCGCTACGCCACTAATAGCGTTACCGGCGCGCTGTTTCGTGATGTGTGTCGTGAAGCGGATGTCCCGGTGCAGTCGTTTGTGACCCGGGCAGATATGGGTTGCGGCAGCACGATTGGGCCGATTACCGCGACCGAGTTAGGCGTACCCACTATTGATGTTGGTATCCCGCAGTGGGCGATGCACTCCATTCGAGAAACTGCAGGTACTAAAGATGTGGAGTACCTTACTCGCGCGCTGACGCAATTTTTAAACCGCACCACGTTGAGTTGATCGTGTTGCGCCCATAGCCACAGCCGAGTTAAAGCAAAAAAAAGCCCGCTGACAGAATCAGCGGGCTTTTCAATAAGCTTTGGTGGCTACGCCCTGATTTGAACAGGGGACCCCATCATTATGAGTGATGTGCTCTAACCAGCTGAGCTACGTAGCCTTTCAACGGGGGCGAATGATACTGATAACACTGATTTTAGTCAATGTTTTATTGCTGAGAATGTTGGCGCGGCCGTTTATACGTTAAAACGAAAGTGCACTACGTCGCCATCTTTAACAATGTACTCTTTGCCTTCCAGGCGCCACTTGCCGGCATCTTTAGCGCCTTGCTCGCCACCCAGTGAAACAAAATCGTCATAAGCGACGACTTCGGCACGAATAAAGCCTTTCTGGAAATCGGTGTGAATGACGCCTGCTGCTTCTGGGGCTGTTGCGCCTTCTTTCACTGTCCAGGCGCGAACTTCTTTAACACCAGCTGTGAAGTAGGTTTGCAGACCTAGCAGGGAGTAACCCGCACGAATCACGCGATCAAGGCCCGGCTCGTCCATGCCCATCTCGCTCAAGAACATGGAGCGCTCTTCATCGTCCAGCTCAGCGATTTCGGCTTCCAGCTGATTGCACACCGGCACTACCAACGCGCCTTCTTCGGCGGCAATCTCGTTAACAATATCCAGGTAAGGATTGTTCTCGAAACCGTCTTCGTTGACGTTGGCGATGTACATGGTCGGCTTCAGGGTTAAAAAGCCGAAGCTTTTCACCTGACGCTGCTCTTCTTCGCTCAAACCAAAACTGCGCAGCGGCAAGCCTTCCGCAACGTGGGGCTGAATACGGTCAAGAATCGCCTTGGTGGCAATGGCGTCTTTATCACCCCCTTTCACCGAACGAACCAAGCGTTGGCTAGCTTTTTCGACAGTATCCAGGTCGGCCAGCGCCAATTCTAAATTGATCGTTTCGATATCGGCACGAGGATCGACTTGATTTGCCACGTGGATAACATTGTCGTTATCGAAGCAGCGCACCACATGGGCAATCGCCTGGGTTTCACGGATGTTGGCCAGGAATTTGTTGCCCAGCCCTTCGCCTTTGGAAGCCCCGGCGACTAGGCCAGCAATGTCGACGAACTCCATGGTGGTCGGCAGTACCTTTTGCGGCTTGACGATCTCGGCGAGCTTATCAAGACGCGGGTCCGGCATCGGAACGATACCGACGTTTGGCTCAATGGTGCAGAAAGGGAAGTTTTCTGCATCAATGCCTGACTTCGTCAGTGCATTAAATAGCGTGGACTTGCCGACGTTAGGCAGACCGACGATGCCGCAATTGAAACCCATAAAATATTCCTGAAAATAAGGTGGTAGGGCGTAAATATAATCGCCATTCTACGAGATGCACTAGCCGTCAGCTACCGGCGTCACTAGCCAGTTTTCGACAGCGTTTATTCTGACTTAAGGCTGTGTAACTGGTTCATCGCTTTGGCCCAGTCTCCCGCTAGCGCTAATGGCAGCGTGGTGATGCACTCATCAATGGCACGAGTGATCGCTTCTTGTTCGGCCTTGCCGGGCCGCCCTAGTACATAATTAGTGACTTGGCGTGCCTCCCCAGGATGGCCAATGCCGATACGTACCCGGTGAAACTGCTTTTGATCGCCTAGCGCGCTAATGATATCGCGTAGGCCATTATGGCCGCCGTGCCCGCCGCCAGTTTTGTAGCGTGCCTGCCCAGGCGGAAGGTCAAGTTCGTCGTGGGCGACCAGCAAATTGTCGGGCGTCAGTTTGAAAAATTGGCTTAAGGCCGCTACTGCGGCACCACTGCGATTCATAAAGGTGGCGGGGTTGAGTAGGTGCAGCTCATGGTCGCCTAGGCGGACTTTGGCGTAGTGGCCAAAAAACTTCTTTTCCGGGCGCAACTCTGCATGGGCGCTGCGCGCAATTGCATCGACCAACCAGAAGCCAGCGTTATGGCGAGTGGCGTCATACTCCGCGCCGGGGTTTCCTAATCCAATAATGGCCGTTACCTGGCTCATATTCCCACCTCATACCCATTTCTAGGAGAAATTTTTGACATCGCGCCAGCGTCAGCCCTAAAAAAAATCAAGCGCCGAGGCGCTTGATTCTAACATCATGTCAGCATCATGAGGGCCATGCAGGCATGGCCCTCATAGGATGCTTAACGGGTATTTACTCGGCGCTGGAATCTTCTTCGCCTTCGCTTTCACCGTCTTCATCTTCTTCAACACGGACTTTCACTTTGGTGATGCTGAGTACTGCATTGTCGTGCTCTTCACCGTGGGACAGGTCAACAGAGGTGACGCCAGCCGGCAGGGTAAGGTCAGACAGGTGCAGCGTAGTGCCGAGTTCAAGTGCGCTAATGTCGACTTCAAGATAGTCAGGCAGGTCTTTCGGCAAGCAGCTGATCGCCACTTCGTTGGCCAGTACGTGCAGTTCACCGCCTTGGTCTTTAATGCCTACACACGTTTCTTCGCCGGTCACGTGCAGCGGCACGTTCATGGTGATTTCGTGGGTAGCGTCAACGCGCAGGAAGTCGGCGTGAGTTAGCAACGGCTTGAACGGGTGACGCTGCAGGTCACGAACAACCACTTGCTCTTCTTTGCCTTCGATCATCAGTTTGATGACCGAGGAGAAGAAGGACTCGTCTTCAATCGCTTTGTAGAACGCGGTTTTTTCTACGGAGATAGACTGCGCGCCTTTTTCGCCACCGTATACAACGGCAGGTACTTGCTGGTTCGCACGACGCAGGCGGCGGCTCGCACCTTTCCCCAGGTCGTTACGAACGCTGGCTTTCAGGATAAAATCAGACATGGAATTGCCTCTTGGTTTAAGTAAGGAAGACGCCATCGACCGCGACCAGACGATGGCGTTTCCGTGGCCCCAAAAGGGGGCTATATCGTCAGGCGTTTAGTGGAACATCGCGCTGACAGATTCTTCGTTGCTGACCCGACGAATCGCTTCCGCGATAAGGCCGGCAACGCTCAACTGGCGAATTTTTCCGCTTCGACGAGCAACGTCAGAGAGCGGGATGGTGTCGGTCACCACCACTTCATCCAGTACGGAGTTGGTAATATTATCAACCGCTGGGCCGGATAAAATCGGGTGCGTTGCATAAGCCACGACGCGCTTGGCGCCGTGATCTTTGAGCGCTTCACCGGCTTTACATAGCGTGCCTGCGGTATCGATCATATCGTCGACCACGACACAGGTACGGCCTTCAATCTCACCGATAATGTGCATCACCTGGGCTTGATTAGCCTGGGGGCGACGCTTATCAATAATGGCGAGATCGGCGTTCAGCTGTTTGGCGATGGCGCGTGCACGAACCACACCACCCACATCGGGGGAGACTACAACGAGGTCGCTATAATTCTGACGCTCGATGTCATCCAGCAAAATGGGTGAGCCGTAGACGTTGTCGACCGGGACATCAAAGAAACCCTGGATCTGATCAGCATGTAGATCCATGGTCATCACACGGTCAACGCCTGCCTTGACCATCATGTCGGCAACCACTTTGGCGGAAATAGGCACACGTGCGGAACGCACACGGCGATCCTGGCGTGCATAGCCAAAGTAGGGCAAAACAGCGGTGATACGAGTTGCCGAGGCGCGACGCAGTGCGTCGACCATCAGGATCAACTCCATCAGATTGTCGTTTGTCGGTGCACAGGTGGATTGCAGGATGAAGACATCCTTACCGCGCACGTTCTCATTGATCTCGACTGCAATTTCGCCGTCGCTGAATTGACCCACCGTCGCGTTACCCATACGGCTGTCTAAGCTCTCGGCTATTTTTTGAGCGAGTGCGGGATTAGCATTCCCGGCGAAAACCATCAATTTTGACACGCGCAGCCACCTTTGCAGTGTTGGGAATCAGGGGTAAAAACGCAGGCCATTGTTGGGTTGGCTGGGGTACCAGGATTCGAACCTGGGAATGCCGCTACCAAAAAGCGGTGCCTTACCACTTGGCGATACCCCAGCAATAACCTAACGCGCTGACCGGGCGCTTTTAACTGCCCAGAGCGGGGCTGTAATAGCCCAGAGCGGGACTATAAACTGCCCAGAGCGGGGTTATAAATAGCCCAGAGCATCATGTAGGGGAGAGGTGTTGAGCCCGCGTGCTACCCATGTCGGCCAACGTTGACCCGCTAATTGCGCGATTGCCTGTGCTGCTTGCTGCGTCTCAAAAGCAGCAAACAAACAAGCGCCCGTGCCGGTCAACCGACTAGGTGCGTGCTGTTCGAGCCAATCAAGGGCTTCCGCAATTGGCGGATAGCGTTCCTTTACGACGGCTTCACAGTCGTTGCGCCACTCCGGCGCTCCCCCCTGCAGTGCGCGCGCCATAGTAATGGGGCGGCTGTCACGTGTCAATTGCGGGTCTTGAAAGACGTCAAGTGTGGACACACTTATGCCGGGATGAATAATGGCGAACCAAGGGGTATCCAGCGTCACTGCGGTAAGCTGCTCGCCTACCCCTTCAGCCCAGGCACTATGGCCGTGCACAAAGACAGGCACGTCGGCCCCCAGCTGCAGGCCTAAGCGTGCCAATTCGTCTAACGATAGATGAAGCTGCCAGAGGTGATTGAGCCCCACTAGCGTGGTAGCCGCGTTGGAACTGCCGCCACCCAAGCCGCCGCCCATAGGCAGCTGTTTTTCAATAGAAAGGGTCGCCCCTAGTCGAGTGCCGCTGTGACGCTGCAATAAACGGGCGGCACGCACAATCAGATTGTCATCGTGGTTTACGCCGCTGACCTCATGGGTTAGATGGATCTCTCCATTATCGCGGGCAGCCAGCGTAAGGTGATCATTAAGATCAATAAATTGAAATAGCGTTTGCAGTGTGTGGTAACCGTCTTTACGACGGCCCACGATATGCAGCATGCGGTTAAGCTTGGCCGGGGCGGGTAAAGTAAGTTGCGCGTTCATTTAAACGGTTTACTCGTCGCTGGCTTGCCACTGATTAACGACCAGCGTGATGCGTACATCGTCGTAGTTCATGATTAACCGGCGTGGCAGCCACATGCCTTCAAACTGTTCCCAGTCGCGGTAGTCAATTTCCCAACCGTCTTGTGTCAAGTGGCTGGGGAAGCCGAGTTCATCGGTTTCCATCTGATAGTTGTCATTTTCGCCGGGTAGGCCGCGTACCCAGTCAGGCATTGCGCTAACGGGCAGTGACCAGCCAAGCTGTTCTTCCATTAAGGCTTCCGGCGTTTCTGCTTCAAAGCGTCCGTCACTATTGGAGAGTGAGAAGCGACCTTCACGACCCTCAAGCACATTGCGCCCGCCACCAAACGGCCCGCTGATCAGCATACGGAAATAGTAAGGGGTCTGATTCCAGTCCAGGTTGGCGCTGACGTTCTCTTGGGGGGTGCGCAGTCCGGCTTTGCCGACAAGTGTCCAAGTCTCGAATGCTGCTACATCACCCTGTTGACGCTCCCACTGACCCGCTTGTCTGCCGCTTTCATCCACTGGGCTCTGTGAGGCACACCCTGCTAAGAACAAGAGGGCAAGGCCCAATACCCACAAGCGCGTATAGGCAGGGAAAGAAGGTGAGCGTAGCGGAAAGGACATCAGTGTCGGCATAAACGGGCTCCATGTTGGGTAATGACGGCGCAAGCGTAACATGATGGGGCGCCGTCGGGTGACGTAGCGTTAGGGTGCCACCGGCGGTGTTAGTTCAGGATAGCGCTCAAGCAAGTTGTCGATCTGAGGATGCAGGTTGGTGCGCTGCATAATCTGTTGGATCAGGCGGCGTGCCTCTTCTTCACGCCCCAGCGCCTGCAATACCTCGGCTAAATGGGCAGCGACCTCTTGGTCGGGTAGTTGGGTATAAGCGCTTTCAAGCCAGAGAAGCGCTTCTTCGGGCTGGCCCAAGCGGAAGTACACCCAGCCCATGCTATCGAGCACGGCGGGGTTGTCAGGGTCGGCTTCGTAAGCGCGCTCAATGAGGTCAAACGCCTCTTGCAGGCGCCCAGGCAGGTTAAGGTCTGCCAGCGTATAACCTAGCGCATTGAGCGCTTCGGCATTGTTTGGGTCGGTGCGCAGCACTTGGCGTAAATCCCGCTCCATACCCTCAATGTCACCTGCTTCCCAGCGGCGCATGGCACGCACATAAAGCAGAGCGGCATCGTCAGGTGTGCGGGTGATTTCACGATCCAGTAAGGCGTTGGCGTCGGTAGGCTGGTTCATTTCGTCCAGTAACTGGACTTCGAGCATCACCAGTTCAGTAAAATAGTTGTCAAAGCGCATCCGCTCAATGCGCAGAAAGGCACGGGCATCAAGCAGACGATCTTCTTCAATCAGCATTTGCGCCGCAGCCGCGCGAGCGGGCACAAATTCATCCCCCTCGCTGACTTGGCGGTAATAAAGTAGCGCGTTGTCGGTATCGCCTTGGGTCTGGGTAATCGCCCCGAGCAGGTAATAGGCTAGATTCGGCACCTCTGGCTGGCCAATCAGCGGCTGCAGCAGGCGTTGGGCGGGTTCGGGGTGCCCCTCTTCCAGATACAGCTGTGCCAGCGATAAACGTAGATCCTGGTTGCCGCCATGGCTCTCCAGCAGTGCGTTAGTTTGTGTCTCGGCCGCACTGATGTTGTTGAGGCGAATCTCGGCCTGGGCCAGTAGCAAAATAAATCGCACATCGTCAGGCGCGAGTTCCAAGCCCTGTTGTGCCGCCCGCTGAGCAGTCGAGTAGTCTTCCGTCTCTAGCGCAAGGCGTGCTCTTACCAACCATAACGCCGCTGATTCAGGGTCCAGCAGCGCGACTTGATCAAGCCGCCGCTGGGCAACAGCGGTGTCGCCAAGGGCGGCTTCAATCAGTGCTGTGCCCAGCAGTACATCGCTGTGATGTTCTAACTGGTCAGCGTTGGGCTGGGCTAGGTGCGCACGCAACTGCTGAGCAATTAAGGTAAGCGGCGCTTCTTCCGCCACCGCAATTTCTGCAAAGGCAGCCAAATCTCCGTGGCCGCCAGCTTCGACAACATCAATACGTTGCTCAAGGCTGTCGAGCCAATCACCGCGCTGTAATGAAAAAGCCGCCAATAAGCGATTAGGTGCTTCTGCCTGTGGGGCCAGCTCACGCCAACGTAGCGCAGAAGCCTCGATTAAAGAGGCCTCGTTGCCAAAGCGGGCGGCGAACGTCGCACGCTCGGCAAGTGCAGGCTCGCGATAGCGCTGCGCCGCTTCAAGATAGCCCTGGCTTGCCGAACGGTAATCGCCTCGCTGGCCAGCCAGTTCAGCCCCCAGCAGCGTGCTAAGCCCTGCGGCATCTAGCCCTCGCGTTATAGGCGGGGCCTCGCGCATTGGGTCATCGGCCCATGTGCCCAGCGGGCCATTCTGCTGGCTGGACGTCGATTGGCAGCCGCCCAGGAGTAACGCTGCGGCGGCCACTGGTAGCAGCGACGAACGCCGTACAGCAGCGCTTGGAAAAGCAAAGCGCAAAAATGAAAAGCTCAGAACAGTAGAGCCGAGAAGTGTAGAGCGAGGTCGCATGCGTCTCTCGATTAAGTGGCCGAATGCTCAGCATAGCGGCTTGCCTGCCTGCGGCAAAGTGGTGTGGGCCAGATGATAGCCTGCTGTGATAGAATGTTCCTCCTTGAAAAAGTGGTCAGCAATCTTTATGCCTATTTTATAGGCAGCGCTTGAACCACGCCAAAGACTTGTTTGAGCAAGCCCTAATTGACGGTGCGGCCGCTTTAAGACCGGCGGTCGGCGAAAGTCCGACACACTAGCGAAGACGCATAACGCATGACGCTTCTTGCCCTGGGAATAAATCATCGTACCGCCAGCGTGGCCGTGCGTGAGCAGGTGGCTTTTTCGCCCGCGCAGCTTGACATTGCGTTGGCTGAATTGCGAAATCTGCCACAAATTAGTGAAGCGGCGGTGCTATCGACCTGCAACCGCACGGAGCTTTACTGTGTCACGGATGCGGCTGGCGAGCAGGCGGTACTCAATTGGCTCGGACGCTTTCATAACTTACGCGTCGATGAGCTGACCCGCTGTGCCTACCACTATCTAGACAACGATGCGGCGCGCCATTTAATGCGCGTAGCGGTTGGTCTGGATTCTATGGTGCTGGGCGAACCGCAGATTCTTGGCCAGTTGAAAGATGCCTATCAACAGGCGCGTGAGTCTAAAGGGTTGGGCGGTGAGCTTGAGCGCCTGTTCCAGCACACCTTTGCGGTGGCCAAACAGGTACGTACCGAAACAGGTATTGGCAAAAACCCTGTCTCAGTGGCCTACGCGGCGGTCAGTATGGCCAGCCGCATTTTTGATGATTTTAGCCGTTCACGCGCGTTACTCATTGGCGCTGGTGAAACCATCGAACTGGTCGCTCGGCATTTACACGAAGCCGGTGTTCGCCAGCTTACTGTCGCCAACCGCACCCGCGAACGTGCCGAGCTCGTGGCAGGGCCCTTGGGGGGGACGGCGATTACCCTGCAAGAGATTCCCGACGCCCTTGAGCATGCCGATATCGTCATCTCTTCCACCGCGGCCCCGCTGCCTATCCTCGGTAAAGGGATGGTGGAGCGGGCGCTCAAGAAGCGCCGCCATCGGCCGGTATTTATGGTCGATATCGCCGTGCCGCGTGATATCGAGCCCGAAGTAGGCGAGTTGGCCGATGTGTTCCTCTACACCGTCGACGATCTGGAAGAGGTGATTCAAGAGAATCGCCGTCATCGCCAGGTGGCTGCAGATCAAGCGGAATCGCTGATTGAGCACGGGGTGGGCAGTTGGCAGCATGCACGACGTATTCGCAACGGTGGTGAACTAATCCGTGATTATCGCCAGCATGGCGAAGCGCTGCGCGATCTTTCACGCGATCAAGCGTTAGAGCGGCTGGCGCGCGGTGAAGACCCTGCTAAAGTCATTGAGCGCTTGGCGCATCAGTTGACCAACCGCCTGCTGCACCAGCCGACTCAAGCCATACGTGATGCCGCCTCAGAGGAGCATCACGACTTGCTGAATGCCGCGCCGCGCCTACTGTTGCCTGCTAAGCCAGCCTTTGAAACCACGCCTGCGCCCCCGGTAAAACGCCAGAAGGATGATACGCCCGCATGAAAGAGACTTTGCGCCAACGCTTAGACAGCTTTACAGAACGTTTTGAAGAGCTGGCGATGCTGCTGTCTGATCCGGAAGTGATCAATAACCAGCAGCGCTTCCGCGACTACTCACGAGAATACTCCGAGTTAGAGGAGCTGGTGGCCGCGTGGCAGCGCTATCGTGACATCGAAACCAATATGCATGAAGCCGAGCAGCTTAGCCGCGACAGCGACGCTGACATGCGCGAATTGGCTGAGATGGAACTGAGCGAAGGGCGCGAGCGGTTAGAAGAATTAGATATCGAGCTTAAGCGTCTGCTGGTGCCGAAAGACCCTGACGATGGGCGTGGGGTGTTTTTAGAAGTACGCGCAGGAACCGGCGGCGACGAGGCTGCCATCTTTGCCGGTGATCTTTTCCGCATGTATTCGCGTTATGCGGAAAAGCGCGGTTGGCGGGTCGAAATCGTCAGCGCCAGCCACGGCGAGCAGGGCGGTTACAAAGAGATCATCTCCCGGGTGAAGGGCGATGGTGTTTACGCCCAGCTAAAGTTTGAATCCGGCGCCCACCGGGTTCAGCGCGTACCGGCGACCGAATCTCAGGGCCGTATTCACACGTCTGCCTGCACCGTCGCGGTCATGCCTGAGGTCGACGATGTCGGTGATATCGATATCAACTCAGCCGATTTGCGTGTGGATACCTACCGTTCCAGCGGTGCTGGTGGTCAGCACGTTAACACTACCGATTCCGCCATCCGCATTACTCACCTACCAACCGGCGTGGTAGTGGAATGCCAGGAAGAGCGCAGTCAGCATAAAAACCGTGCCAAAGCGATGTCGCTGCTGGCAGCCAAGCTCAAACGCAATGCGGTAGATTCCCAGCGTCAGGAGCAGGCCGATGCCCGTCGCTCGCTGGTAGGCTCGGGGGATCGCAGCGAACGCATCCGCACCTACAACTTTCCGCAAGGTCGCATCACCGATCACCGCATTAACCTGACCCTGTATAAACTGAATGAAGTGGTCAGTGGCGAGCAGTTGGACGATGTGATTAATCCGCTGATTCACGAGTATCAAGCGGAACAGCTTTCAGCCCTTCAGGACGTCTAATGTCGCTTGATGCGCTGTTGAAACAGGCGGCACAACGGTTACAGGCGGCGGGGTCTACCTCGCCGCGTGTGGATGCTGAAGTGCTGATGTGCCATGTGCTTGAGCGGGATCGTACCTGGCTGTACACCTGGGGCGATAAAATGTGTTCCTCCCAGGAGCATTCGCGCTTCGATGCACTCATCGACGCACGTGCCCAGGGCACGCCAGTGGCCTACCTAACCGGCGAGCGTGAATTTTGGGGGCTGCGTTTAGCGACCTCTCCCAATACGTTAATTCCCCGTCCCGATACTGAAACGTTAGTCGAGCTTGCGCTTAACCGGGCGACGCTGCCCACTGGCCGACTGCTTGACCTTGGAACCGGCACGGGCGCCATTGCGTTAGCATTTGCTAGCGAGCAGCCAGGCTGGCAAGTGCTCGGTGTAGACGTGCGTAACGAGGCGGTCGAGCTGGCAGCAAGCAATGCGCAAGACTTGTGTATTACCAACGCCCATTTTCTGCAGAGTGATTGGTTTAGCGCGCTGGAAAGCGATGCTGAGGCCGGTACGCTTTTCGATATTATCGTTAGTAACCCGCCTTATATTGCTGCCGATGACCCTCACCTTGCCGAAGGCGATGTGCGTTTTGAGCCTCGCTCGGCGCTGGTTGCAAACGCTGATGGCATGGCGGATTTGTTGCACTTGGTGCAGTCCGCTCGGCACTATTTGACAGCGTCCGGCTGGCTGCTTCTTGAACACGGTTATACACAGGCGGAAAAAGTACGCATGGCACTAAGCAGTGCTGGCTATCAGAACGTTGAAAGTGTTCGAGACCTGGGAGGGCATGAACGGGTTACCCTAGGGCGCCTAATAACAGCCACTTAAACTCAGCGGGTTAAATCGACAGCGCTAATGTCAACAACCGCTGCAAATCCTCAAGCGCTGATGTTGAGAGGCTATTTTAATAACTAACTGGTTGATTAGAATTTGTATATAAATGGTCTGATCACTCAGCGCCATTTAGTACAACCCTTAGCAAGGGGCTCGCATGAAGGACACTGGCATGAAACCTAAAAATAGAACGCTGGACCGTATCGATCTTAAAATCCTGCGCTGCTTGCAGGACAATGCGCGTATTTCGTATGTTGATTTGGCCTCGGAAGTAGGGTTATCCACAACCCCTTGTCTCGAGCGGGTTAAACGCTTGGAGAAAGCTGGCATTATCCGTGGCTATCAGGCAATCCTCGATCCGCGTGCCTTGAAGGCCAATTTACTAGTCTTTGTCGAAATCAGTTTAGAAACACAATCGCCCGCCGTATTTGATGAATTCCGCCGCGCGGTCGAGAAACTACCCCAGATTCAAGAGTGTCATCTTGTGTCAGGGCAGTTTGACTACATCTTAAAGTGCCGTATTCCCGAAATGTCGGCCTATCGCCAACTGTTGGGCGATGTAGTGTTAACGCTTCCTGGGGTGAAAGAATCAAAAAGCTATGTGGTAATGGAAGAAGTTAAAGAGAACTTCAATTTACACATTCCTGATTTTGAGGAATTTGAGGATAAATAAGCCGATGATGGATGATCAGGCACTGCTGCGCTATAGCCGTCAAATCATGCTGCCCGAAGTGGATATCGAGGGCCAAGAGCACCTGCTATCTGCTCACGCCGTGATTATTGGGGCAGGTGGCTTGGGCTCACCGGCGGCGCTTTATTTAGCGGCTGCCGGGGTAGGGCGAATCACCATCGCGGATGCCGATCACGTCGAACTTTCTAATCTTCAGCGCCAAATAGCGCATCAGCAGGCAAGTGTGGGATTAAATAAAGCCCACTCTGCCCAGGCCAGCATGCAAGCGCTTAATCCGCACTGCGATGTCGTGGCGTTAGACCAGCATGTAGAAGGCGCAGCGCTTGAGCGCTTAGTGGCTTCAGCGGGCGTGGTGCTGGACTGTACCGACCGTTTTTCAAGCCGTTATGCAGTCAATGCGGCGTCACAAAAGGCTGGAGTTCCATTGATTTCCGGCGCAGCCATTCGTTTTTCAGGCCAACTGGCCGTCTTTGACCCCTGCAAGGCTGAGTGCCCTTGCTACGCCTGCCTATATCCACCCGATGACAGTGGTGACGAAGCGCTTAGTTGCGCAGAGAGTGGGGTAATGGCGCCACTGGTAGGCTTGATTGGCTGCTTTCAAGCGGTTGAAGCATTTAAGCTGCTAAGCGGCGCAGGCACTGCCCACCAGGGGTTATCCACGTTTGATGGTTTGAGCGGCCAATGGCGACATTTTCAAGTTCGCCGTGATCCCGCTTGTCGCGTGTGTGCACAGTACCGTTAAGTCTATTGTTTATTATACAAACGTCTAAAATTACCCCGGAACGTTTCAGTTGTCTTGAGCTTCGCCGATACCTAATTGAATGACTTATAAATGAAAAAGGGATCACCGGATGAAGCACCTCTCTATTAAATGGAGTCTGACTGCCGCGTTAGCCTTGCTGGTGCTGATGATTGGGTTGATCAGCGGGCTTGGGTTCTATGCGAATCACAACAGCTCTCAAGCACTTGAGGAACTGACAGCCACCAACGTAAGACTCACCAACTTAGCCAACCGCACACAAGTGCACTCATTAAGAGCGCAAACCTTCTTAGACCGCTCGGCGAGTTTTAGCACGCAAGGCAACCCCGAAAAAGGGCAGGAAAGCCTTGCCATGGCGGTAGAGGCAGTCGCTGAAGCAGAGGCACGTTTTAATGAGTTTCGTGCTGTGCCAATCAACCCTGAAGGCACTTTGGCACCACATCGTGATGCCATTATCAGCGCTTATGAAGCCTTTGTGACAGAGGGTATTTCCCCATTGCTTGAGGCCGCTCCTTTTCAAATTCAGCGCCGCCAAGAAGAGCTGGGAGCTTTAAGCGCTGAGTTTGATGCAGCCATGAGTGGATTTATTGCCTATACCGAAGGACGCGGCGCTAGTGTCCTTCAACAGGTGAACCACTTAGCCACTGTGATTGGTGTCATTGCCATTACCCTGCTAGTAATTTCACTCCTGGCGGCGGTGGTGATTAGGTGGGCAATGATGCGTAGCGTTGTAAGGCCACTACGCGACGCCAGTGCGTATTTTGCTCGGATTGCCGATGGCGATCTAACAGGGCACATAGAGGATCGTGGCCGTAATGAAATTGGCCAGTTGTTCAGTGGCCTGGCGGCTATGCAGGAGAAGTTAAAACAGCTGGTAATAGCATTACGAGGCAGCAGCGAGCGAGTCTTCAGTGGTGCGGGTGATATTTCAGCGGGAAGTCACGATCTCTCTTCGCGAACCGAACAGCAGGCTTCAGCATTACAACAAACCGCTTCCAGCATGGAGGAGATGTCGACGACGGTGAGTAAAAATGCTGAAACGGCCCAAGAGGCTGATCAGCTTTCAGTCGCAGCGTCGCAGTCTGCGGAGTCAGGTGGTGAAGAGGTAGAGCGTACGGTGCAACTAATGCGTGAGATTGCCGCTAGCGCGAGCCAAGTCAACGATATTATCGGTGTGATTGATTCTATCGCCTTCCAAACCAATATTTTGGCGCTTAATGCCTCGGTTGAAGCGGCGCGTGCCGGGGAGCAAGGTCGCGGCTTTGCTGTGGTGGCCAGCGAGGTGCGTTCATTGGCGACGCGCAGTGCCGACTCAGCCAAAGAGATTCGTAGTTTGATTGAGCAAACCACCACGAAAATTAACGGTGGTGCCGAACAAGCGGAGCGCAGTGGGCAGACTATTCATCAAACAGTGGATGCAATTCGTCAAGTCACCACATTGATGGGTGAAATTTCGACCGCGACGCGAGAGCAGAATAGTGGCATTGAACAGATCAACGCAGCACTTACTGAAATGGACTCGGGAACCCAGCAAAATGCTGCTCTCGTTCAACAAACCAGCTCCGCCGCAAGCTCTTTAGAGAGACAGGCCCGCGAACTAGCCGGTTTGATGGCTACTTTCCGCATTGATGAGAGTGCCAGTAGCAATGGTGCGCTAATTCACCATCATGTTACGCAAGAGCAGGACACTAATCAGCACATTGAAGCAACGCCACACCGGCAAACAACGCAAAGCAAAAAGGCCACCGCTGACAAATGGGATGAATTCTAGGTCTTGGTTTAAGTAAAAGCCGCCGACAGTGAACGTTTACTATCGGCGGCTTTTTTTAGATGCTTGTCAGGTTTTATGCGCGGGCTGAAACGCGTAGACGGACATAATCGGCTGTCCAGTTTCCTTGCTCATCCCGTAGGCTGTGGCCTAAAAGCGTTAAGGTATTTTCCAGCACGGCCTCTCGCACATCTTCATCAAGCCCATGTAAAAATGGGCTGGCAAACGTTTCAAGCCATCCAATCATGCCCGTAGGCAAAGGAGTGGGGCGAGGAATTAGCTCAATGCTTTCTACTTTGAAGCCTACTGTTTCCAGTATACGGCCGTATTCATGTGTAGTAGGAAAGTACCAGGGATGGCGCCCGCGCGCGCTAATGCCCCGGAACTGCAGGGCGGCAATCAGCGCGGTGCAAATGGCGGCTACGTTGCCATGGCCACCAAACTCGGCCACAAACCGGCCCCCAGGTTTCAACGCCCGCTTAACCCCTGCCAAGACAGCCTGGGGATCAAGCATCCAGTGCAGCGCCGCGTTGCTAAACACTGCGTCAAATTCGTGATCAAAGGGCAACTGATGACCATCGACCACGCGCGCGGTAATGCCACGCTGTCGTGCTGCTTCCACCATCTCTTCTGAAGCATCAATCCCTAGTACATCGGCCCCTAATTGCACTAAGCGCTCTGTCAACGCGCCATCGCCACAGCCAAGATCCAAGATGCGTTCACCAGGTTGAGGCGCTAACAGTTTGACGACTTCGCTGCCTAGCTTAGGTACAAAATTAGCATTCTGGGCGTAGCCATTGGCGTTCCACTCTTGCCTGGGTGCGTTTGGAGAAATATTGGTCATGTCGGCTTCCTGGCGTCGTTATTATTCCATCAAGGGCAGTCATATTATGATAGCCAGCATAGTATAGCTTGCTGTTGCTTAACTTATTAGATAGATAACGAAAAACTAAAACAATTACATCGCGATATTTCTGTTGATTTAAAAATATGATCTATTTGAGTAATGTTACGTAGCGTTCTATCAATAAAAGCGACGAAATTGTTACGATAATAAAGTGCAAAAAAGCGAGAAAACCGTATTAATGAACTCATCAATGCCGAGTTACAACATTGCTTCTCCCGTCGGACTTATTGCCGATACTCACGGGTTGTTGCGTGATGAAGCACTTGTCCTGCTGCAGGGGTGCGAGCTAATTTTGCACTTGGGAGACGTGGGCAGCAAAGAAGAGGACAAAGCGATCTTGGAATACCTGAAAACTCTGGCGCCGGTTCACTGCGTGCTGGGCAATATCGACACGGCTGCATGGGCGGGGAGCTTGCCAGTGCATCAGGATATTATGGTTAATGACCATCATCTGCACCTTGTTCATCGTTTAGCGGATTTTGACCCATCGACTCCTTGCGATGCCGTTCTGCACGGCCATTCTCACAAATCTCGCAACGAAACCCAGTCAGGAAAGTTGCTCTTTAATCCAGGTGCAGCGGGAAAGCGTCGGTTTAAGCTTCCCATTACGTTAGGCAAATTATGGATTGATCAACGCGGTATACGCGGGGCGATAATACATTTGTTGTAATTTGTTCTGTCGCGTTGCTCTCCAGAGATTGCCATTGGCTTCAAGAAGAGGCCAGTAAAAGGCAAGACCAAGGCTCTCCTGCTACGCTTTTCCTTGATGGGTTGCCCTACGGGCCATGTCTTGGAGCAGAAGGGGAGTGTTTGGTGAGCGCCAAGGAACAGTCTGCAACAAAGGGGACACGACTTATTACGCCTGTCGCGTCGTTACAGGTCATGACGCTCAATGTGCACAAGGGATTCAATGTATTTAATCGACGTCATATCCTGCCGGAGCTGCGTGAGGCGGTAACGACCCTATCCGCAGACTTAGTCTTTCTCCAGGAAGTGATAGGCGAGCACCAAAAACATGCGGTTCGCTTTCATGACTGGCCCAGCGTGCCCCAGTACGAATACCTCGCTGACACGTTATGGCCAGATTTTGCCTATGGTCGTAACGCTGTTTACCCTCATGGCGACCATGGCAACGCGCTGTTATCCCACTACCCGATACTGCAGTACGACAATAAGGATGTCTCCATTCGGGACACCGAAAAACGTGGCCTGCTCCATTGCCAACTGGATGTGCCCGGCCACAGTGGGGTGCATGCCGTTTGCGTTCATCTCGGGTTACGGCAGGGACATCGCCTAGCGCAAATGAAGCTACTGTGTGAACTGCTCGACACCTTGCCGGATGACGAGCCGGTTATTGTCGCGGGAGACTTCAATGACTGGCGGCGTCAGGCAGACCATGTGCTGACGGAATGTGGGCTGTTTGAAGCATTCGTGCACCATTATGGTCACCCAGCGAAGTCGTTTCCGGCGCGCTGGCCGCTATTGTGCCTTGATCGTATCTATGTGCGTAACGTTTCAGTGCGTAATCCCCGCGCATTGTCTCGAAAACCCTGGACTCACCTGTCTGATCACGTACCCCTCATTGCCGAGATATGCTTGTGAATTTCCAATGGACGGAGAGTAACGAAGCTGAATTGCTAATCAATGGAAGTCAGTATTTTAATAGCGTATTTGACTGCATTCGTTCGGCTCGCGAAGAAGTATTAATTGAAACCTTCATCATTTTCAATGATGAAGTAGGACAGGAGCTTAAGGAAGCTCTACTTGACGCTGCCGCTAGGCAGGTACGTATTGACGTCACGGTAGACGGCTATGGGACAGCGGATCTGGACAACGACTACATAACAGAGCTGATAGACGCTGGCATTCACCTGCATGTTTATGACCCCAAACCGCGCTTGTTCGGTATGCGTACTAACCTGTTTCGCCGTCTTCACCGAAAGATCGTCGTGGTGGATGGCGATGTGGCTTTTATCGGTGGTATCAACTTCGGCGCCGATCACCTGCCCGACAAATATGTCATGGGCAAGCAAGATTATGGCTTGCGAGTGCGGGGCCCGATTGTAATGGACATTCGTGATGCGGCTGGAGCGCTACTGGTAGAGCATCAAGCGGTACAGGGACTGCCGCAGATTCGGGCATTGCCTTCCCCCGCTGGCAGCGCCGCTATACGTCTGGCTATTCGTGATAACAGCCTTCACCGTAATGATATCGAAGAGCATTATCTCCAGGCTTTTCGTTCGGCAAAGTCACATCTAGTCATTGCTAATGCCTACTTCTTTCCCAGTTATCGTCTTTTTCATGAATTGCGAAACGCGGCGCGACGGGGCGTTAACGTCACGCTGATCTTGCAGGGTCGTCCCGATATGCCCTGGGCTAGAATGTTCTCCAGCTCGCTTTACAGCTATATGTTGCAGCAGGGCATTAGCATTTTCGAGTATACCGAGCACCCTTTACACGGAAAGATCGCGATTGTTGATCATGAATGGTCAACGGTGGGGTCAAGCAATCTCGATCCACTCAGCCTGTCACTGAACCTGGAAGCCAATCTGTTCGTTTGCGACGCTGGGCTCAACCAACAGATCCATAAACACCTATCTGAGCTTATCGAGAGCAATTGTAAAAGGATAACAACCGAAGTCGCGGAAAAAGGCCGCTGGTGGCGGGCGCCGCTTATGTTCGTGAGTTTTCATTTCCTGCGTCATTTTCCCAGGCGAATGGGATGGTTACCCGCTCATGTGGCTCGGATGGAAACGTTGGCGCCCAGGTCTCGGAAGCACAAACACAAGCGTGCAGAGGAGTGAGCCGGATGCAGTCAAACAGCAAAAAAGCGAGCGCTAAACTGCGCAATGCCTGGGGGCGTTGGCTGAAGCATGGCGTCACTTTGCTGCTCTTTATGGTGGTCGCGATCTTATTATTTTCACTGGTCCGGAACATGGACTGGCAGGCCGTCATCGAAACGCTGCGCGGCTATAGTCCTGCCCTGGTCATGATGGGGCTTGGTATTACTGCCACAAGCTTTGCCGTCTTCAGCAGTTATGATCTGCTCGGCAAGTTTTATACCGGTCATGAGCTGCCGATCAAGGAGGTGCTGCCGTTAGCCTTCGTATGCTACGCCTTTAACCTCAACCTGGGCGCCTGGGTTGGCGGCATTGCCTTGCGCTATCGGCTATACACAAAGTTTGGCTTGAAAGTGGCGACCGTGACGCGTGTGCTGAGTGTGAGCTTAACCACCAATTGGCTGGGCTATATGCTGCTTGCCGGAACGCTATTTACGCTTAGGCTGATTGAGTTGCCTGCGCACTGGCAAGTTGGCACGCTAGGGTTGCAGTTTATTGGGGCGGGTTTATTGCTTGTTTGCCTTTTCTATCTGTCAGCGTGTCGTTATTCACGGCGACGCACCTGGCTATGGCGGGGTCATGAAATCGTTCTCCCTTCGCTACGACTAGCTCTGCTCCAAATGTTGTTAGGCGCAGCTAATTGGTCCTTGATGGCCGCGCTTGTCTACCTACTGCTACCCCAGGGCGTTTTCTATCCTACTATTCTCGGTATTCTTCTTGTCAGCAGTATTGCGGGGGTGGTGACCCATATTCCCGCAGGCCTGGGTGTGCTTGAAGCTGTGTTCATCGCTTTGTTGCAACATCAAGTGTCAACGAGCGAGATTATTGCTGCTTTGATCGGCTATCGCGCGCTCTATTTTTTGTTCCCGCTGGGGCTGGCGTGCATGGTGTATCTACTGCTGGAGCGCTGGAGCAAGAAACAACAAAGAGAATCAGAGTCACGACACTAAAAAGAGGGCGCTTAAAAGGTAGCTATGGTGCAACCATCGGCAGAAGAGCGATTGGCATTCGATGCTGGCAAAAACTGGTGAGGTTTTGGCATAGCCGATAGGATAAGGGAGTTATGCTAGGTGGTTTTAGCGCTTACTAGCGACAGCCAATATGCCAAGACGAGGTACCATGAACGACGTTATTGAGTTACTTAAATCCCACCGTTCGATCCGTAAATTCAGCGACCGCCAGATCCCACGGGAATTGCTCATTGAGCTTATCAAGGCCGGGCAGGGCGCTGCTACGTCCAGCCATGTTCAAGCATATACCGTTATCCATGTTAAAAATCAGGCTAATCGCGAACAGATTGCGGAACTGGCGGGAGGGCAAGGATACATTGCGACCTGTGCCGACTTTTTAGTGTTTTGCGCCGATATGAAACGGCCTACTGAGGCATCTGAGAAGACGGGTGCGAACGTAGTGCGCGGCATGACTGAACAACTGTTAGTAGCGACGGTAGATACGGCGCTGATGGCGCAAAACGTTGCAGTGGCGGCTGAATCTGAAGGGTTGGGTATCTGCTATATCGGCGGCATACGTAATAATCCCCAAGCAATTAGTGATCTATTACGCCTACCTGAGCATGTTTATCCCGTGTTTGGTATGTGTCTTGGCTACCCGGACCATGATCCTGAAGTAAAACCGCGCCTACCAGTGGAAGCGGTTCTAAAAGAAGACTACTACACTGAAGACGGTGAGCAGGTGAAACGCTTTGATGCCACTATGCAGGCTTACTATCAAGCGCGTAGCAGCAGTAATAAAAATACCGATTGGTCGCATAATCTCAAGCCACTTTTCGATACCAAGCTGCGCCCGCATATGCGTGACTTCTTGATCAAGCGTGGCTTTGAAATGAAGTAGCCTTGAAATGAAATAGCTTGGAAAAGAAATGGCTTTGAAATGAACAGTATTGCAATGAATAAATAAGCGCAGCACTTTTTATTAGGATTTAGGAGAAGAGAAAGCTCAACAGTTTATTTGATGATCTCTTTTCCTCGTTTTCAGGAGCTCCACCGCATGCGCGTATTTGCTAACCCCGTCGGTTCCGGCTCTCTTTGGTTCGACAATCTTACGACGGCTGACGGTGTCCCCGTCGCCTATGATCCCCAGGCCCGGGCTTTTGTGCCTATGCCGCCGTTCTGTATTAATCGAGACATCATCGGTTGTAATTGGATAGCCCCCGAACAAGGCGCTTTTTGCCGCTCTTGTGCGATGACTGCGCTGGCGCCCGATCCCAGCCTTCCTAACGCGATTCCGAACTGGGCCCAAACCGAAGCGGCGAAGCGCTGGGTGCTGGATAACCTGGGCCGCTGGCACTGGTTCCGCCCCGAAGACCCAGGCGCGCCGCCGGTTTTTCATCTTCTAGCGGAAGGCAAAAAGCCCGTGCCCATGGGGCACATTGAAGGTGTCGTCACCATCAGCGTGGCCGAGGTAGATCCTGTTCTGGTGACAACACGGCGTGAGGCGTTAGAAGAGCCTTACCGCACCATGATTGGCCACATGCGCCATGAAATATCGCATATGCTTTGGTGGCGGCTTAGCCTGCGCGAAGATTTTCTTGCTGCTTTCCGGGAAATGTTTGGTGACGAGCGCCAGGATTACACCGCTGCGCTCCAACGTCACTATCAAAACGGACCGCCCCCTGATTGGAAAGAGCATTATTTAACCACTTACGCATCTGCACACCCCCATGAGGATTGGGCCGAGACGGCCGCGCATTTGCTGCATTTAACCGATATCGCCGATAGCTTTGCAGCATCCAATCTCTCTTCACCAGAGCTGCCCAGTCATCAGTGGGAGCCATATGCGGAGCCAGATGCCGATCGCTTGATTTACGTGGCAGCGGCGCTCACCGTGGGCGTTAATCATGTTAACCGCTCTATGGGCTTGCCGGACCTCTATCCCTTTGTGCTTTCTGAGAACGCTCGTCGCAAGCTGGCGTTTGTGCATGATTGGCTGCGTCGGGGCGCCCAGGGGCTTTAATATAAACTTAAATTAAGTCGTTGACGCGGCGTGGCGTGTAGAACTCACAACATTGCCTATACTGCATAAAGTATGACGAGAACCATAGCCGATAAAAACAAAGGCCGGTACACCACTTATGACACCGGCCATTAAGCATGGAGATTGACTGATGAATCTAGACCGCGCTTACCGCCTATTAGCAGCTTTCTACACAGTGATACTTATCATCGGTGTCATCGCCTTATTAGCAGGTGGCGGTACACTGCTCTCTCCCGTGTATTTGCTGGTGGGCGCATTAGCAGTAATTGGGCTGTGGGGGTACACCCTGAAGCGGCGGTTTATGAACCCGCGTATGTGGAGGCCGTTGGCGGGAATACTAGCGGTGGGTATTGTGATTCAGTTAGTCGTAATGCTCACCACACCTTTATCGAGCGTTTTATTAACCTGGATGCTTACCAGCAGTATTTTTTCCGTCATGTTGGTAATTATGCTTTTCCACTACGGGGATCGCGATCAACCTCTATGGGCGACTGAAGAAGAACACACGGCTGCCCAGCAGCTTGATGCCTTACTAACGAGTAACTCTTCCCTAACCGCTGTTACCAGTGATGGTGCTCGAGAAAATAGCGTTAAAGTGACAAAATCTAACAGTGGCTATCAAGCGAGCGTGACGCGGCGTTCGCAAGAAGGTCAAGAGCGCTTTGTAGAGCGCTTTCGATATCCCGAAACGCTAGTATTTTTCTTGGAGAAATTTACCAGCGTTACGGTTAATGATTTTAAGCGTTCGAACACTTTGGATGATCGTGGGAGCTCAACCGCCGAAGCCTAGGCTCTATGTTTATAACAGGCCTTTTTGTTTAAATGGTAAGAGAAATGCTGGCTTCTTGGGCCAGCATTTCTTCTAACTGAGGGGCGAGAGTTTGTTGTATGTGCAGATATAAGGGTAGTAACGTTTTCTTTAAACCACTTTCTGCTTTTTGCTTATCTATGTAGTAGGCGCTTCTTCTGCCATGAAAGTTAATGGTTTCTCCTACCTTGGTGAAGTGAAACCCTGTTAGCGCGAGAAGGCGAGGCAGGCTAGGTTCCATCATGGCAAACACCTGTATTTTACCTAGCTGCTTTCCTAATGAATAACCTGTAATGAATAGCCCGCTTGCTAGTAATGGGAATAGCTGCCTTTCCTCTAGGGAAAAACAGGTAATAGCGCTTGTGTTTGTTAACATGTTTTTTTCTTTTGCTTTTGTTCTGAATAGAGGGTTAACGGCAAGGCGAGAAATTTCATAGTAACTATTGATAGCCAGCTTTTCAGGATGGAATTCCGGATGTGTTAGGCTCTGACTGCCATATGCCTGTAAAGGAAGCTGGTTTAGCGGCTGAGGGCTAGAAGGCTTTGGAATGACGATTCGCACACATCCGGCCACCAGGCCGGTTCTGCAATGCTCAATCAAGCAATGAATAGAATTTTGATCATGAATATCATATTCGAGCTTGTTGTAAGGGTCAGTCGGTTCTTCATATTGCAGCTCTTCGCAGTAAACCTCATGCCTTAAACGGTAAACTTTATGCTTTTCCTGCTCAGTGATACACAGTTTAAATTTAAATTCTTGAATAAACCTTTCCAGTAATGCTGAAGGTGCTTCCCTATTTGTTGCTATACGAGGTGAAGACATCACGCGCTATCCTTTTCAGTCCAAGAATGAAATTTAAACTGCTTCTATTATAAGTAACTGATTCCAAAAAATTCTTCGGTAAGTTTGGTGGGCTTACCTAAATGGTACCCTTGCCCATATGTTATTCCATAGCCTTTTAATATGGGCAACAATGCTTCTTGGTCAACGAACTCAGCAATAGTTTGCTTACCAAAGCCTTTGGCTATATCCGCTATAGCGCGAACGATAACGCGGCTGTCGGGGCTAATTAACAAACTGCGAATAAAAGAGCCGTCTATCTTAATGTAATCAACGGGTAGCTGCCCAAGGTAGTGAAAGCTACTAAAACCAACACCAAAATCATCCAGAGCGGTGCGGCACCCTAGGCTGCGCACGGCTTTTAATACACCACGTGCAGCAGAAAAATCGGTAACCGCTGCGGTCTCTGTCACTTCCAATATTAAATGGTGAGGGTCAGCGCCGCTGGCGGTTATTTCCTCGGCTAAATATTGCTTTAGCCCCTCATCATGCAAGGACTGGCCGGAAAGGTTAACTGCAAACGTAATGCCTCGATCTTGAAGTTGGCTGAGGGCTTTTAAGCTGTGCCGCACTACCCAACGATCAATCAACACGATTTGACCGCTCTGTTCGGCGATAGGAATAAAGTGTGCGGGAGAAACTAAGCTGCCATCTGCGTTGCGCATTCGCAGCAGTACTTCGTAATGTTTTATGTCTTGATCTTCTAGCCTAATGATAGGTTGAACCATTAGCTCAAAGCTGTCTTCTTCCAGCGCACTGCGTATCCGCTCAACCCAGTAAACGCGATCCTGCAGCTCATCTTTGGCATTTTCAGCTTTAGAAAGAAGGTGCCAGTGCTGAAGGCCACTCTCCTTCGCTTTGTACATAGCCACATCGGCGCTCGCCATTAGATCGGCAGGCGTATTGCCATGGGTGGGAAACAGCGCAATACCAATACTCGCCGTGACCCGATGCCGCCGCTCTCCGACTACAAAGCCGATACCGTCTAGCAGCTGAACGATATATTGCGCGACGGTTACTGCTTGGTCGGCATTGGTATCTTCGAGTAGCAGCGAAAATTCGTCTCCCCCTAAGCGGGCGATGACGCCACGGCGGCCTAGCTTATGGAACAGTGTATCGGCCACTTCACGCAATAGTTTGTCGCCCACGTGGTGGCCGCTTAGCTCGTTAACCTCCTTGAACTGATCTAAGTCCAGCAGCAGTACCGCCCCTTTTGCAGTGGCAGAGCGCTCAATGGCGATTTGCAGCGCATGTTGGAAGTAGCGCCGGTTGTATAGCTCGGTCAGCGGGTCTCGCTCGGCAAGCCAGGTTAGCCGCGCTTCGGCGGCCTTGCGTTCAGTGATATCAAGGCCAACGGAAATACGCGATACCGGTTCCTCATTACCTGTATGCAAAGGCGCATGATACCAAGCGATAGTGTGGAGATGATGATCGGGGGTGCGCAGTGTTTTCTCTTCTTGTTGAGGAAGATCAACGGTATTTGCTGTGGTAAAGACGCCAGCCTCGAAGACATCTACAAAATTGCGCCCAAGCAGGGAAGCCCCTGTTATTCCCAACATCAATTGAGTGTACTCATTGACGAGGCTGATGCGTCCTGCGCTGTCTTGGGCAACGATAAATACTTGGGCTGTATCCAGTAAGCTATTGACGAAATCACGCTCTTGGGCCAGTTCATCAATACGCTCAGCTAATTGGCTACCGCGCTCTTGTACTTCGCTTTCCAACCTTTCGAGTTGATGAGAAAGCTCAAGCGTGGTGACTTCGAGTATATCTATCTCGTCTGCAATGCGATGGCGATGATTGGGAAGGGCGGAGCGTATATCGCTAAATTGCCCACTCGCCAGTATGGGTAGCAAGCCAGCGACTCTACGCAGCCGTGCCATAGGGCCAAGCAGTATGACGAGCAGGAGTAATTCAGCGGCAATCCAGCCAAGCACACCAACGAACAATAGGGTGCGTGTATCGTTATTGATGGCATTAATTTGGCTGGTAATATCCGATATCAGCAGGAAGTAACCATTATCGTTGCGCTCACTGCTCTCCACCATGCGTGCGGCGCTAAGCTCCAAATGCCTGCCAGTATGCTCAAAGTGTAACGGTGCCTCTATCAAACGCTCCACTGGCGCGGTTTCTGCTGCTCGCTGCAACGGTGCTAGGCTTTGTTCTTCACTGGTCAGTGCGAGCAGATACCCATTCCATGCCTTCAGTTGTCGTTGAGCCATTACATTACGGCCTTCACTGTCTTCAATAGCGCCTTTGACCAGTAACGCGATTTCGCTGCCAGAGACTTCTTTCGCCTGCCGAGTGACATCCGCTAATGAGCGGGACAGCACGACCATGCCGACACTTTCGCCATCTACCAGTACCGGCACTGCAGCAAATTGTTGGCAACTAGCGGCACAGCGAAGCGTGGTTAGTGGCCGTTCGGTATTCATGACTCGTTGCACCCAACTGAGTATGGGTAGCTGCGCTTCTGAATTGCCGGAGCCCCATGTGCCTAAGACTTGGCCACGCGTATTAATGATTAGGATTTCATCGATTCCCGCCTCAAGCTGGAGTGCAGGCCACTGGGAATCCAGCGCTTGCTCCACCTCAATAGTATTACCTGCTTGTAAAGGTGGGCCTAAGCTTGCTGAAGCAGCGGTCAATCCGGCTAATTGACGTAAATTCTCGGAGGAACGCGTTAACGCTAAATGAATTTCACGCTGTTGACGTTCATGGTGTTGGCTTCGGCTTTCCTGAAACTGGCGGGTGAGATTTTCGTGGCCCAGCCAAGTAAATAGGCTAACTAATACTAAAAGCAGTAAGCTACTCAACGCGATAACACGCCAAGTCAGGCTAAGGCGCTGAGGGGTTCGAAAAAGGGCGGGTGTTTTCATCGCGATAGCATCCTAGCCAGAATCGAGTAACCCATCAAAAACGCAGTGATAACTGGAACAACCACATGTTCCAGCGTCGGCTGGTGGCTGATGAATCCGGGTTGTCCTGAAGGGGCAGCCAGCCAGTACCATCCACATGATGATATTCGCCTGCCAGCATTACCTGAGGGTGCGGCGTCCATTGCAAACCAAAGGTTAAATCATCTGCATACTGAGAGTGAGCAGGCCCCAGGCCATTAGCCTCAAAGGCTTTGCCTGACGCATCATCACGATTACTGACCAAACTGTCATAACGGATTAGCCACTGCCAATCGTCATAAAAGCGCCGCGTATACTGCACATACCAACTTTCACCGGTCGTATCAAAATTTAAAGCCGGTTGATTGAAGTTTTTTAACCCTGAGTGGCGCAGTGCATACTCAGCCGTTAGACTCCAGAGTTCTTGATTATACTGCAACGAAAATACCCAGGGCCTAAAGTAAAAGTCTCCATCACTCACGTTTGGGGAGTGGGTATCTATTTGGGATCTGACATGGGCATGGCTTAGAGCCGCAACGATACGTCCTGCATCATGCTCATAGCGTACTTGTGCAATGCCAGACTGCTGTGGATCGAAAGAGCCCCGGATACGATGCAACTGAAGCGTCTGGTTTAAGCCACCGTCAGCCTGGGGTGTCCCTAAACCAAGCTGACCTCTTATAACGCCGTTATCCAATCGCTCTTCCAGGTAGAGCGTTAGTCCATCCCCTGTTAGAGCCAGTGAGCGGGTGCGGTCAAAATAAAGTGATTGGGGTAACAGTATGCTAGGGCGTGTAAATGCCACATCGCGTGTTTGATTGTAGAACCCAAACGGGTTTTTAATCCTGCCTAGCTGAATACCAAAGGTGCGCTGCTGGTCGGAAACTATTTGGTAATCAATAAGGCCATAGTCAAGCTCTGGATAAGCATCACTACTTTCGCCACCTGCACGGCGGCTTAGCATTTGTGCGGCAAGTAACACATCCTGATGAGGGCGTAATGAAACGTTGAGACCGATTTCGGTGAACTCGAAACTACCTTCATCTTGGCTGCTGGGGCCAAAAAAGTCGTTATCATCAGTAACGACTAACGCCTGACTAAGAAAGCCATGCATCTGCAGAGTATCCCTAACGTTTTCATCGCTACGGGCTTGGGTAGAAGCTCCTAATATAACAACGCCTAACAGAGCGGCAACAGCACGGTATTCACTCCATTGAGATAACTTGGATACTATCATCCAGATACTCCCTTTCTAGGTAGCCAATGGCGCCGGGTGTCGTGGCAACGTGCTCGCGCATCTCTGCCTGATCAGCGACGCGGTCAGGGGCTTGGCCGGTTCCCGAGAAGACCATGCGATCCCAGGCTAACTGAAGCTGGTGCGGATATACCGCTAATTGCTCTTTGGTGAAGCGAGCATGTACGGGATCACTGTTATTTAAAACGAAGACCCTGACAGCTTGGCCATCCGGCCATGTGCGTTGACGCATCGCAAAAATCGCGCGGGTAGTATCACGATTCAACCAGCGGGTGGAGACGTCAGGATGGGCGACTAAAAAAAGAGGGGTCTCCCGAGCGATGGCATTTGTGCAGGTGAAAGTGAACATCACCAGCAAAACGAGGGTGACCACTGCCAGTAACGCCAATCGCATTAGAGCACCGCTCAAAACAGGAGGAGGCATGGGCGGTATCTTACTGGTTGATTGATGAACGCCAGGTTCATGCACGATGCAGTTCTATATTGGACTTTATCTGTGTATGAGTTGATGACGCGTTCTCCCTCGCAGTCTATCGGCATTGCTTTTTATCTTCAGTGCCCTTTGATTAGCTAAGGGATAAGCACCAAAAAACTGTGCCGTAACGATACGGCATATACACAAACACTACATCAAATTAAAAAAAATAACAGGTAGTTATGTTGAAGAAGAGTGAGGGCTCTTGGTGGCAGTTGTTTTTTAATTTTTGTTCATTTAATTTTGTCAATTTAGATTGACTTATGCTTCGCGGCGCTCATGAGAGCTTGAGCTTAATGGTTAAGCGTCTGTGCGATACACATTTCATTTTAAGGCTATTTGAAAATTCCCCTCTGCCATCCTAAAAGGATCATCCGCCATGTTCACCGGCCTGAGTGCATTTCCGCTAACCCCCATGAACGAACAGGGCGTCCAAGAGCGTGAGTTTATTCGCTTAGTGAAGCACTTGGCCGCGGCAGGTGTGGACTCCATTGGTGTGCTGGGGTCGACCGGCAACTACGCCTATTTAAGCGTTGAAGAGCGAGCCCGCGTGGCTAACCTCAGTATCGAAAACGCCGGAGGCGTGCCTGTTGTCGTAGGCATAGGCGCATTGCGTACTCGCGATGTGCTGGCTAATGCGGAATGTGCCCAGCAAGCCGGTGCCAGTGGGGTATTGCTGGCGCCGGTGTCTTATCAAAAGCTGACCGACGATGAAGTGTACGAGCTCTATGCAACCGTCAGCCGTTCGCTGAGTGTTCCGCTATGCGTGTATGACAATCCTGGCACCACCCATTTTGATTTCAGCGATGAGCTGCACGGACGTATCGCTCAGTTGCCACAGGTTCGCTCTATCAAGATCCCGCCTGTGGTGAATGATATTGAGAAAGCGCGTGAGCGTGTGGCGCGGCTGCGCGCACTCATTCCTTCAGAGGTCACCATTGGTATCAGTGGGGATCCGGCCGCCGCTACAGGGCTAAGCGCTGGCTGTGATGCGTGGTACTCCGTTATTGGCGGGCTCTATCCCCACACAGCACTGGCGCTGACCCGGGCTGCTCAAGCGGGAGATACCCAGCAGGTTAATGCGCTTTCCAGTGCGCTTGAGCCGTTATGGGCGCTTTATCGTGAATATGGTGGCAGCTTGCGGGTAGCGGCCACCATTGCAGAGGTAACCGGTAAGGTCAGCCAACCCTGCTTGCCTCAACCGCTTAAAGCGCTACAAGGGGATGACCGTAAACGAGTGGAACAGGTAGTGGCGCAGCTCGACCTGGCCACTGACTTCAGGGCGTAAAGCGATTCACCAAAAACGCCCAGCCAGGGCTGGGCGTACTGAGTGCTTATAAGCGGCTTACTCTACGAGTTCGAGCAGACGATCAGGATAGTTGGTGAAAAGACCGTTGACGCCCATTTCCATCAAACGCTCCATCTCATCGGCTTCATTGATGGTGTAGACATGTACCGGCAGGCCGTTATCGTTCGCCTGACGGATGAAGTCAGCGTCAATCACTTCCTCACCTTCGTAAATGAAATTGGTGCCCAGTCCGACTGCATAATCCGCCACTGCCTGGAAGTCCTCATCGGTGATCTCTTCTGGCCCCGGCGTCACGTCCGTCCACTCCACCAATCGCCCATCCTCCTCTTCGCTGGGGTAATACCAGACCAGTTGAATAAGCGGGATGTTCTCGTTTAATTCGTGCACTTTTAGCAAACTATCTTGCTCAAACGATTGCACCAGAACGCGACCCCTCTCGATCAAATCGTGCTCTTCGAGTAGTGCTACCAATGCCTCTTCCAGGCCGGGATTCAACTGCGGCGACTTGGTTTCTATGTAGTAGCGTGCATCGTGCCCAAAGTGCGCCAATAACTCCTCAAGGGTAAGTATCTGCGCACCTTCAAAGGCAGTATCGGCACTGTCAGGGTTTTGCTCGTTGAACCACGTGCCAGTATCCAGTGCTTTCAGTTCTTCCAGCGTGTAATCATTGATCTCGCCTTCGCCGTCACTGGTGCGGCCAATAGTGTCGTCATGAAACACCACCACCTCACCGTCCGAGGTGATTTGCGCGTCCAGTTCCAGGTAATCGACACCCCACTCTTGAGCCAGTTCGTAGGCCGCCATCGTACTTTCCGGCGCATGGCCGCTGGCGCCGCGGTGGGCAATGACCTGGAATGACTGCAGATCTTTTATCTGCTGTTCCAACGGCGATGTTTCGGCCAGCACGGTGGTAGCAGCAGCGAAAAGGCCCAGGGAAATTGACGTAACCAGTAAACGGCGTTGCATGGGAATTCCTTAATTGAATGTTCGTTCAATAAGCGTACATCCCCTGAAGCGTTAAAGCCAAAAGAGGGAAACTGTTCAGTGTTTACTCAAAAGTAACGGGATAGACCAATACTCGCTTCGTTAGCGGAATAGTCATGCTGAAATTCAAACCGCATGTCCCAATCAGTGGATAGGGCAAAACGATGCTGTAATTGCCACTCTGTTCGTTGGCGATCGCTGTAACCCATATTACTACGATGTGATAACTGAATGTGGGTGCGTTGGCTTGGCGACCAACTACTCACTACGCCCGCCTTCACCATCGGTACCGCCATGCCATCGTAATGCCGCTGTGTTCGCAATTGCGCACCTGCTAAAAAATAAGGTAAATGTGGCCCCAATGACCATGATTTACCGGCTAGCACATTAGCAACACCATCAAAGCAGCGCCGACAACTTAGCCGGTTCCTCTCAATGCCCGCAGATATTTGCCATGCCGTTTGTGGCAGGGTAGGGAGCGCTATGGCATTAGTATGTAAATTGGTAACGTTAAAAAGATCCAAGCGGTTTAACGATACACCTTGATCATCGGCATTAATTTCTACAGTAGCAATTTCAACAGCCGAATTGGGCATACGAGCTTGATTGGTATCGAGCAAATCGTACTGAAGAGGTCGAAACCTTAGACGAGCGCTATTAGTAGAGTAGCTATTATGAACCCCACTGAAACCTACCAATGAGGGCGCTGCTACTTCATGTATTGCAGGCGATGTTTCATAGTTCACTTCGGCATGGCCGGTAGGAAGGCGTAACCGTGCTTGAAGCAGTTGACGCTCTATTTCCGGCAATTGCTTTGTATCGCCCGTTTGGCGCAAAAAAGAGACATGACTGAGCAGCGTATCCAAGACATCACTACGCTGCACTGCTGATAACTCAGAAAACGACTGCGCCTCCATTCTTAAATCATTTTCGGAAGGCCATACGGCGTTAGCTGCACGTTGCTGATCACTATTTAGGGCATTGAAAGAGCGTTGGGTAATAAGCCTTCTTGAAGGTATTTGGCGCGTTTTGACTAATAAAGGGCTGCCATGATGCGTGGTGTTGCTCAAAGCCCTTAATAGATCCTCAGGCGCTACCCATGGCGAAAAGCCAGGTGTAAGATCATCCTCTACTACCAGCTCCAGGGTTCTAGCAATTCGGGAAGCACAGTTTTGCGATAAAAATAAGTACTCGTAGTCTTTGCCAATAATCTCAAATAAGTGGGCGGTTAATAGGGATACTTCTTCCTCTGTAAAGCCTAATTGGTAATGCCATAAGTCGCGCATTTCTCGTTCAGAATAAAGCGTGGTATTGCGATAGAACGAAGCATTTGAAAACTGCGCGTCGTAGCCGCCCAAAAGGCCCTTCGCCATGTAGGTAATCAACCCTTCGTCATTGGGTACATCAGCACCAAAATTTAAGCTGGTGTCTAGCAGATACTGCGCATTAGATGATGAGCTTTGCGTTTCTGGCACGGAAGAGTGAAGCATTACATGGCCAAAAAATGAGGCTGGATTACCCAGATAGCCCGTTGCAAACATCAGGCCTATTTCAGAGCCCTGATGCTGTTCTTGCCATTCATTAAATTGGGAGCAATTAGTGTCGGGCCACTGCTCACCAGTTTTAGCTGACAACCACATTGCTCGTGCCGGGAAGCGGCAACTTGCGTGACTGCCGGTTGCCTCAGGTGGCTTGCGTAAGGCGGCAAGCGTCGCAACGAGTTCCGCCTGGGGGTCATAACGTCCATTTTCGGCAAGGAAAAAAGCGCTGTCGATAACGGCACTTCTAGGGGGAGAGAAAGGGGTTTTACGGTCAAAGTGCAGCAGTGATAGCCACTGTGAGTCTTGAGAAAGGGTCGCGACATTTGCGTGAACAAAGGTGGACGATAGTGAGCAAAATAAAAGAATCGTCAGCCAAAGCCGCCGCATGCGAAATATATCCTTTAGAAAGCGAAGTGGGCTGACTGGGCCAGCCCACGTATGGCATTAGCTAGCTGAACAGTTGGCAGCCGCTTGATTTAAGCTAGTGTAAAAGCTGTAGGCTTTGTCATTATGGCTCATAGAGGAGTAGCTAGAGTCGGCGCTTACAGCGCTCAAGTCGCTACGTAGCTGAGAAATGCTAGTAGCATCGCCAGCGTCACAACCTACCAGTCCGAGTGCAGCGGCTAAGTGGTTACCTTCTCCCATGGCTGCTTCCATCGCGAGTTGGTCGTACGTCTCATCGATGAACTGAGCTACTTTGATCTCTTCGCCTTCACAAGAACCAGGTGAAATAGTTGCTGAAGTCACGGCAGTGGTGCCTGAGTCCCAAATAACGTTTGAGATCGCTGCAGCGGTAGTGTTGTCATCAAAAATAGCAGCGCCGATGCCGCAATGTTGCCAAGGATTGATTTCGCCTTGATGATCATTAGCAAAAGTGGTCGCGCTTAATGTAAGTGCAGTTGTCGCACCTAACAGTGCAATAGAGGCGGTAATAGAACGTTTCAACATGAGATTCCCTAATGATTTTTTTGTCGGTTAGAATTTTTATCTAGAGGTACCGACAAGCCTCAAGATTTGTACATACGTTTGAGGCGAGCTGTTCGCTAAATATTCTTAATTCTACCATTAGTCGCATGCTTTTTTTGTAAGTTATAACTGACAGCTTTGTAAGCAATTACTTACGTTCTTGTAGGTTATTGCTTACAGGGTGGGCGTAATAACTAATAGATTTCTTGCTGCAAAGCGTAAATGCAAAAATTGCTAATCGGTCGTTTTCATAAAAGACCTGCTAGGCTCTGAAGGAGCCCAGTGTATTTAAAACCCAGTCCCGCGACTCAACAACGATGGAAATAAACCCATGATCCATACAGAGCATCATCGCTCTCACCGGTCCGGCTGGTTGCGCGCTGCAGTGCTCGGCGCCAATGACGGCATTGTGTCTACCAGTAGCCTCATTCTCGGTGTTGCAGCGGCCAGCACTGCGCAGAGTGAGATCATGCTGGCAGGCGTTGCTGGCCTGGTGGCTGGCGCTATGTCGATGGCGGCGGGGGAGTATGTGTCGGTGAGCTCGCAATCCGACACCGAGCACGCCGACCTCAACATTGAGCGTAAAGCACTGGCTGAACATTACGAACTTGAGCAGGAAGAACTTGCCGACATATATGTCACTCGTGGCTTAGAGCCTGAATTGGCACGTCAAGTTGCTGAGCAATTAATGACGAACGACGCTCTCGGCGCTCATGCAAGAGATGAGATTGGCATCACCGATACTGGTCAGGCTCGCCCGCTTCAAGCAGCCCTCTCATCAGCAGCGACCTTTACCGCTGGCGCGCTGTTGCCACTGTTGGTTGCCTGGTGGGCACCATCATCATTATTAACTCCTTTGGTAGCGCTGTTTTCGTTGCTCTTCCTGGCTTTGTTGGGCGCTGTTGCGGCTCGAGTCGGCGGGGCACCTATTTTTAAAGCTGCAGCAAGAGTGATGTTTTGGGGCGCGCTCGCAATGGCGCTAACCTCTGCCATCGGTCGTGTATTTGGAGTCGTGGCTTGAATGCGTGAGCGCCGAATTTAGCGTTCGTATCGAAGAGCTGGCAATTATTGATGCCGGAGTGCTTGGATCAGACTTCAGCATTGCTGCGGCCAGAAGCTTCAATAACCTCGTGGTGTATGCGTTGCTGCTGTTCAGCTGAGAGGTTTTGGTACGAACAACCAAATAGTTGTTGCGCGTATCGCTCGAAAAGATCAGCAAGGCTAGGTGGTGTTTTTTTTATCTGCTCTGCTTTCGCCAATCCCTGCTCACTTGTCAGTTTCCTATACTCATTCATGATTTGGTTGCGCATTGCATGGCAGTACTTTGCTGCTTCAAGATAACTGGCTCTGCCTGCTGAGATGTCTGCTTTAGCAGTCGAAGAAATACGCTGAATTTGCGATATATAACGTGCTCGGGTATGAGCATCGTTACTCGCATCAATACCGACACTGTGTTCTCCCTCGGTCATAGACCCCTCCTGGTAACCACTAGGCGCAAAGCGCTCACTGATTCATTATAGCTTTACCACTTCAAGTTCACGCTTAAACCATTCTGTCGGCGTCTCGCTGCCGGTTTAAAAAGCCGTTAGAGAGGCCACTAGTCCTTGTTAAAGTGCCGGTGCAGGGGAGAATTAATCAGCAATAGGTTGAATTACGCCTAGGTGCCTGCACTTATTAATAAGTAACTCATTCACAAGGAGCCGTTATGACAACGTTAGTGATTGGCGCGAACGGACAGATTGGCAAACAGTTTTGCGAACTGGCCCAAAAAGCGGGCACGCCCATCAAGGCAATGATTCGCAGTGAAGAGCAGGCAGCCTGGTTCAAAGAGCACGGCATCGATACCGTGGTAGCTGATTTAGAGGGCGAGTTTGAGCACGCCTTTGACGGCTGCGACCAAGTGGTCTTTACGGCGGGCTCAGGGCCTCACACCGGGCCAGACAAAACGCTGATGATTGATCTTTTTGGCGCCATTCGTACCGCCGATATCGCCAAGCAAAAGGGCCTTTCCCGCTACATCATGGTCAGCGCCATGCGAGCAGAAAAGCCATTGGAAGCGCCCGAGAAAATGCGCCCCTACATGGCCGCGAAATTCGCTGCTGATGCCCACCTTCGCAACAGCGGTATGCCCTACGTTATTCTTAAGCCTGGGCGTTTGACCGACGAAGCCGCCAGTCAGCAGTTTGCCAGTTCACTGGAGGAAGCAGGCGACAACCAAATCTCCCGAGCCAACGTCGCCCATGCGCTACTTCACGCTGTGCAAAAGCCCGATTTGGTCAATCAGAAGTACTTACTACTGGATGGCAAGCGCTCAATTAGCGAGATTATCCGCTAGTAATTGCTAAACGCTATTGAGAGTTAATGCACTGCGTTGATCAGTTGCCAACTCCCGCTTGAGCCACTCTGCAAGTGGCTCGCTGCGGCGGGATTGAGTGAGAACGTTGGTTTGGCTGGGCAACCACAGGCAAAGACGAGCAGGAGTCTGAATACTTCCCCAGGGGGCCACCAGCCTGCCACTTTTCAGGTCGTCTTCTACCAACAACTTGGGGGCGATCGCCACGCCCAAGCCCGCCACCGCCGCTTCCATCAAGTAGTAAAGGTGATCGAACCCCTGGCCTTTGCTTAGCGCCGTTTCAAGCTGTGCCAGATCCAGCCCTTTGGCAGTGGCCCACTGCGGCCACGCCTGGGGGCGCGAGGATGTATATAAAAGCTTATTGGCAAGCAGCGATTCGGGGTTGGTCGCATCGCACTGGGCCGCCAGCTGCGGGCTTGCTACTGCACATATCTGCTCCGCCATCAGCTCGAATACCTCAACACCCGCAGGCCAGGGAGGCTCGGCAAACGCTAGGGTGGCGCTGGCATCCGTTTGCGTACCCGGCTGTTCGCTTTCGCTCACCACGACTTTTAGCTTGAGCTCAGGCAGCTCGCGGTGCAGGCGATCCAGGCGGGGAATCAACCAGCGTGCTAGCAGGCTGCCAGGGCAGGCGAGAGTAAAGGGGGCTTCTTCCACATCACGTTTGAGCGCTGCGCAACTATCCTTGAGACGGTCGAACGCCTCTCCCACGCCGATTTGCAGCTTTTCGCCATGTGGCGTAAGCGCAATGCCTCGGCCCGCTTTGGCAAAAAGCGCGACACCAAAATGATCATCCAGGCTCTTTAACTGGCGGCTGACCGCGCCGTGAGTCACGTTTAGCTCATCGGCAGCGGCGGTCACGCTACCCAAACGGGCGGTGGCTTCAAAGGCGCGCAAGGCGCTAAGCGGCGGCATGCTGTGTTGCATGGGCTATCCTGCTGATAGTTGATTTTAACTCACGTGTTGCTGACATCTTATCGATTTTTATCTCCCCCTGCTTGCGCTACTTTCATTTCATTGTTTTTCACTGAGCTGTTTTTACTGAACAGTTCGATAACGCATTCAGAGGTCGCGATGAATCAACCTGTCGATGTATCCAAGAGCATGCCCGATGCCAATGGCCTATTTGGCAGCTTCGGTGGCCGCTTTGTCGCCGAAACGCTGATGCCACTGATTTTAGAGCTGCAAGACGAATACACCACTGCCAAGAACGACCCCGAATTCCAGCGCCAATTGGCCTATTTTCAGGGTGATTATGTGGGGCGGCCAAGCCCGCTCTACTTTGCCGAGCGGCTGACCGAGCACTTTGGCGGTGCGAGTATTTACTTGAAGCGCGAAGAGCTGAATCACACCGGCGCGCACAAGATCAACAACTGCATTGGTCAGGTGTTGTTGGCCAAGCAGATGGGTAAAAAACGCATCATCGCGGAAACCGGTGCAGGCATGCACGGCGTTGCCACCGCTACCGTTGCGGCGCGCTTTGGTTTGCCTTGTGTCATCTACATGGGTGCCACCGACATCGAGCGTCAGCAGCCCAACGTATTCCGTATGAAGCTGCTGGGCGCGGAAGTGATCCCCGTTACCTCGGGCACCGGCACGCTAAAAGACGCCATGAACGAAGCGCTGCGCGACTGGGTAACGAATGTCGACGACACCTTCTACATCATTGGCACCGTGGCGGGGCCACACCCGTACCCGGCCATGGTACGTGACTTTCAGGCCGTGATCGGCCATGAAACCCGCGCCCAAATGCTGGAAAAGAAAGGTCGCCTGCCGGATTCGCTGGTGGCCTGCATTGGCGGCGGTTCAAACGCCTTGGGGCTGTTTCACCCCTTCCTTGATGACCTCGACGTGAAGATGATTGGCGTGGAAGCGGGTGGCAAGGGTGTTAAAAGCGGCCTGCATGCAGCCAGCCTGAATGGCGGCACGCCCGGCGTGCTGCACGGCAACCGCACTTACTTGCTGCAAAACGAAGATGGCCAAATTATCGATGCCCACTCGATTTCCGCCGGGTTGGACTATCCCGGTATCGGGCCAGAGCACGCCTGGTTGCACGAGCAGGGGCGGGTCGAGTACGTCTCTGCCACCGACGACGAAGCGCTAGAAGCGTTCCAGATTTGCTGTCAACAGGAGGGCATTATCCCCGCCCTGGAGACCGCCCATGCCCTGGCCGAAGTCGCCAAGCGCGCCCCCAACCTGCCCCGCGAGCATTTAATGGTGGTCAACCTTAGCGGCCGTGGTGACAAAGACATGATGAGCGTCGCCCATCACCTGGGTGAAAAATTCGGGGTTAAACAGCTATGAGCGCGGCACAGGAGAACGTCATGACCCATAAATCACGTCTTGAAAACTGCTTTGCTGCGCTCAAGCAGCAAAACCGCCCAGCGCTGGTGAGTTACCTCACCGCTGGCGATCCGGACGCCGACACCTCCCGCCGCCTGTTGCATGGGCTTCCAAAAGCGGGGGTGGATATCATCGAGCTCGGTATGCCATTCAGCGACCCCATGGCCGATGGCCCCGCTATCCAAAAAGCCGCGCTGCGTGCCTTGAATAACGGCCAGACCCAAGCCAAAACGCTGGAAATGGTACGTCGCTTCCGTGCAGAAGACAGCACCACGCCCATTGTGCTGATGGGCTACTATAACCCCATTTTCTGCTACGGCGTCGAGCGTTTCTTGACCGATGCCGCTAAGGCCGGGGTAGATGGTCTGATCGTGGTAGACCTGCCGCCCGAGCACGATGAGGAACTGTGCACGCCAGCGGCCACGCACGGCATTGATTTTATCCGCCTGGCCACGCCGACCACCGATGCCAAGCGCCTGCCCAAAGTGCTGGCCAACGCCTCGGGGTTTATCTACTACGTTTCCGTGGCGGGCGTCACCGGCGGCAGTGCGCCCACGCCAGAGCGGTTGGAAGGCGCAATAAATCAACTGCGCACACACACCGAACTGCCCATTGCCGTGGGCTTTGGTATTCGTACCGCCGAGCAGGCCGCCGCCATCGGCCGTTATAGCGATGCCGTGGTGGTAGGTTCTGCGTTGGTCGACTGTATTGAACACGCCAATACGCCCGATGAAGCCGTGGAGCGTGTGCATGGCCTAGTCAGTGAACTGGCAGAAAGCGTCAGGGCGTGTCGGGAAGTGAGTGAACCGCAAGCCTGCTGATAAAAGGTCAGTAAAGAGCGAGTTGTTGTGAGACAGGTATAAAAGCAGGCCATCGCGCCTGCTTTTTATTATTCATCTCTTGCCACTTTTCAAATTGCTTATTTAAATTTTGGTTTATAACTATCATTTTTTAAGTTTATGGCTTCTTTCGGTACTCCGCTTGGTAATCACCGTTATTCCAACTAGGGTCAATAGGGTTTTACACGAGCTGACGCATTTCCCTATTGCATACTCTATCAGGGATAGCACGCGCGTTTTAGGCCATGCGCCCAGAATGGATTCACGACGATTACTTATGGGGGATTACTATGAAGCCCGACAACACGTTTGACCCGACGCGCCGTCAAGTGGTGGGCGGCCTTGCTACTGGTATGGCGGCGGCTATGGCCGCTCCCGCGTTTGCCCAGTCATCTTCAACATCGCCGTCCGGTGGTTCAGGTAATACCTCAAATACCAACAACTCAGGAGGCACGTTAAACCAAATGCAGGATCCCAAAAGCAAGTACCCCACCCCCCCCTTTGAACGCCAGCCGCTAGATTGGCCTGGGCTTGCCAGTGACATGACACCGCGCCCAGACCACGGCGAAGAGAGTTATCGTGGCAGTGGTCGTTTAACCGGAAGAAGGGCACTGATTACCGGTGGAGATTCCGGCATTGGCCGTGCGGCCGCCATTGCCTATGCGCGTGAAGGCGCTGATGTGGCGATTAACTACCTGCCCGCGGAAGAGTCAGACGCGCGCGAAGTCATTGAGCTTATTGAAGCCGAAGGGCGTGCCGCGGCGGCTATTCCAGGTGATATCCGTGATGCATCGTTTTGTAGCGAGTTAGTGGAAAAGGCCGTTGAGCAATTAGGCGGGTTAGATATTTTGGTCAATAACGCTGGTCGCCAGCAGTGGCAGCCGTCGATTATGGATATTAGCCATGAAGCCTTCGACGACACCATGAAGACCAATCTGTATGCCATGTATTGGATCACCCAGGCGGCGATACCCCATATGGAGCCTGGGTCAGTGATCATTAATACCACCTCCGTGGTCGCTTACGATCCGCCTAAAATCCTACTCGATTACTCCATGACCAAAGCGGCCATCGTCGCGTTCACCAAAGCGCTGGCGAAGCAGCTTGCCGAGCAAGGCATTCGCGTCAACGGTGTCGCGCCCGGCCCGTTCTGGACCCCGCTTCAACCCAGCGGTGGCCAGCCACAAGACGCCGTGGAAACGTTTGGCGAAAGCACGCCGCTTGGTCGCCCCGGCCAGCCGGTAGAGTTGGCCGGTACTTACGTACTACTGGCCTCGTCAGAATCCAGCTACACCACCGGTAATATTCACGGCGCGGGCGGGGGTGCTGGTGATCCCTAAGCTTTTCTAACGGGTTTTTACTAATCTGTTTTTACTACCCTGCTTTTTTCGGGCCTGACCTTCAATGCTTCAGGCCCTTGCAGTGGCTGCTCGGTTCTTGGAATAGAGGCGGGCGCCAATTCTCTCTTTCTCAAGAATATTTGATAGCGTAGATTCCGTGCTATCGTGCTTTATGCTCATAAACTTTAAAAGACAAAGCGGAGCAGTTAGAGCACGACGATATATGAAGCATTTACGCTGTGTCACATGGGCAGAAAATGGTTTAAATATAGTCGATATAAAATAGTACTTATCAATGGTTGCGCCACCTATTAATGGCAGGCAATAACCATTAAAGCGTTTACAAACTAGAGAGAAACAATGGGAAAGCTCCTTTCACTAATCGTAATAGTAGCGCTTGGCTACACTGGTATTTACTTCTATTACGGCGTGGTCGTTGAGCGGGAAATCCAAGAACAGCTGGATGACCGTGGCCTCTCCGCTGTTAGCATTGATAACGTTGAGTATGATGTGCTGGCGCCCGTTAGTACCTCTGCTGAAATCGCTGTCACGGTCACTTATCGTGGCTCGCAAGCAACGCTGGATTTGGCAATGCAGGGCCACCCCCTGTTTTCTGATGAAGTCACGGTCGAATTTGATGGCCTACAGGCACTACGGCTGGGCATCAGCTTCGGGCAGTAAAATGCAATAGCCTACTAAACTACCGAGTGGCGTGGGCAAGCTTAATGAGTGTTTAAATCAGCGCTGGAACGGCCATTCTGTTAGCTCGTGTAAATGTAAGGACGTGATATGCCACATCACATCACTAACCGAAAACGCAGTTATCGAACGTCGTTACCCAAAGATAGTTTTTTATGGGAAGGCCTGAATGCTTCAGCCTATATCGCGGGTGCCGCTGCCTTTGTGGTAGGCAGTGTCTTTTTCCTGCCAGCCTTTGAGAACTACATGGCGGCGGGGGCCGGGCTGTTCATTTTGGGCTCGTTATTCTATCTAGCGGTGGCGGCAAACGATTGCATAGAAATCATCACCTATTACCGCCGTCACCCCTCGCACGGCAAGAAGACCATGCTCGAGTTTATAATGTCGGCAGGCTATATCATCGGCAGTGTACTGTTCCTGATAGGCAGCGCCTTGTTTCTGCCCAGCGTGGGCTGGGAAAGAGGGGGCGCCTGGTGCTTTATCGTTGGCAGTGTTCTGTTTACGATTGGCGCGACGGTCAACGTGACGCAGATCACTCAGGCGGGAACCTTAGTGGTCTTGCAGCTACTCAATGCTGTTGCCATCTCGTTTGTCATTGGCTCCATCCTGTTTTTGGCCGCCTCGATTCCTTATCTCTGGCCGAGCTATCAGACACCGCTTGCCCATGCACTGCACACCTATTTGGGTGCTCAGTTTATTTTCGCCAGCCTGCTGTTTCTCGCCGGAGGAGTCGTCAACTTCTACAGAGCCTATCGGGCTCACCAAGACCATCAACAAAACCCAGACGTAAAGAACCAGTACCTCACCTAATAAGGTTTATTGAACACCGGTTTTAATGGCTAATCGTCAGTAGGGCAATGTAGCTTGCGAACAATTGCTAGCCGTCATCGCAGACCGGGAAGCTATTAAGGGGGCGGTATAAACCACTCTCAAACCGCCCTCAGACCACCTTCAAACCACAGGCACCGTACCCCCATCGATCACGTACTCCGTTCCCGTGATGGTGGCTGCCAGCGGTGATGCCAGAAACGCAATCAGGTTGGCCACTTCTGCAGGCTTCGAAGGGCGGCCAATCGGGATGCCGCCCAGCGAATTCATGATGATCTGCTTGCCGCCTGCGTAATCGGTGCCTGCGTCGTGGGCAATCCGCTCGGCCAGCGCAACGGCGGCTTCTGTCTCGATCCAGCCCGGCGACACCCGAACCACACGCACCCCTTTGGGCGACACTTCCTTGGACAAGCTCTTGCTATAGGTGGAGAGCGCCGCCTTGGCAGCCGCATAGGCCGTGGTCGATTCGGGCAGGGGGAGCTCACGCTGAATGGAGGTCACGTGGATAATCACCCCATCGCCCTGGGCCAGCATGCCGGGCAGCAGGGCGCGATCCAAGCGCACGGCGGGGAACAGGTTGATGTCGAGCTCTCGCTGCCACTCTTCCTCCCCAAGGGCCGCGAACCCGCCGCCGGGGGCGGATGAACCACCCAGTACGTGAACGACAATATCCACGCCGCCCAAGCGATCGTTGACTGCATCGGCCACCGTGGCACAGCCTTCGGCCGTCGTCAGGTCAGCAGTTACAAACAGCTCCTCGGGCAGGTCGGCGGGGCGAGTACGGGCGGTTGTTAGCACTTGCGCGCCTTCCTCGCGAAAGAGTGCCACCGCGGCCGCACCAACCCCTTTGCTGCCGCCGGTGATCAATACGCGTCGCCCGTTCAAGTTCAGGTTCATTAGTGGATCTCCAATGACTGGATTTGCGACTCGGCAAGCTGGAAAGCATGGTCCAGTTGCACCGGGCTGCCGGGGAAGTTGCCGGTCACGGTGGCAGTTACCACCATTGTGTTGCCTTGTTGGGAAACACTGACTGGCTCGACGCGATACTCAATCTTCTCGCGGGTGGCGCGCATCCACGCTTGAATAGCGGTGTGCCCGCGGTGCGTCTCGCCTTCGTCGAACACACAGGCATCTTGAGTGAAGCAATCCGCAATGTGGGAGGCATCCGCACCGTTGCTGATGCTGAAGTAAGTAGTGATCGCGTCTGGCAGTGACAAGCTCATGATGGTCATCTCTCGCAAGGGTTAATATGCGAGAATCTTCTGCCTAGACTGACGCGTTATCAAGAACGCACAAAAAGGTAAGTGGCTCACCCATGAGAAAGATTTATACGCCCGCTACCGCCGCAAGCGATGTGGAAAATGTATTAAAAATGCTGGAAGGGCGCTGGAAGCTCATTATTCTCTTTCATCTCTTCGATGGAAAAGTGCAGCGCTACTCCGATTTCGAAAAACTCATCCCCGATATCTCCCAGAAAATGCTGGCCCAACAGCTGCGCCAACTGGAAGCGGATGGCATCGTGGCCCGTAAAGTCTATCCCCAGGTGCCGCCGAAAGTGGAGTACCGCCTGACCGAATGGGGGCAAACGCTCTGCCCGGCGCTGGATGCCTTGTTGAAATGGGCAGAGCAGAAAGACCACTTCAACGACCCTGCCGAGCAGAACGAACAAGACGATGCCGCCACCCTCTGAGAGCCGCCTAATGCACTACCGCACCATGACCATCAACGACTATGACGCCGCCATTGCCCTGTGGAGCGAAAGTGAAGGCGTGCGGCTGCGCGATGCCGATTAACGTTTCAGCGAAGCTTGCGGGGGTGGGTCTCAATGGCACCTATTCTTAGCCACCCACACGCCTTCCCTGGCTCTAAAGATGTCACTCAATTTTCACTGACATATATGGCTGACGAAAGTGGAAACTGGAGGTTGCCTTGCTAGAGCCTCAGGGCAAATGACCATCAGTTTTTTTGCCAATGCGGCATCACTGACCGGGATGGCACACAAGGTGCCCGCTTGAATCTCCTCTTCGACGCAAGCTGCCAGCACCAGTGATACGCCAAGGCCAGCTTTGACAGCCTGTTTAACCGCTTCGGTACTGCCCAGTTGCATTGAAACCTTCGGAAACGGCCCTCTTTCGCCAAAGAAATTTGCCAGCAACCGGCCAGTACCTGTTCCGGGTTCACCACCAAGCAAGCTCATTCCGGCAAGGGTTTCCCGGTCTATTTCATGCCAGCCCGCATAGGGGTGGTCTGGTCGGGTAATTAAAACCACGGGTTCCTGTCGCCAATCCTTTGCCTGGAAGCCAGGTTTCGGGTGCCACCACTCCATCACCGCTATATCCAGCTCGCCGCTAGTCAGTTGTCTAGCAATGTTAGGATTGTTATCAATCACAAGATCCAGCTCAGGTACCGCCGGAATGTTCTTGAACGTGCTCACGTAGGGCTGGAGCATGTAAATACCGATGTTGGAACTTGCCCCTACGCGTAAACGCGTACCGCTAACGACTTCTCGAGCACGCTCGTCCAGTTGCAACATACTAAGCGCTAGAGGCATAAGCGCCAGGGCTGCTTTGGTGGGCTCGCATCCAGCTTTACTGCGGCGTATCAACAGGGCACCTAGCTGTTCTTCGAGCTTTTGAATGTGCTGTGAAAGCGTGGGTTGTGCGATACCGAGAGCTTGGGCGGCGGCCTGAAAACGTCGGTGCTGAACCAGTGTGGTAAAACTTTTCAGCCAGACCAAGTTCAGCATGGAGTTGTCTCAGTGATAGTGGGCGAATTAGCCGCATCCTGAGGGCGTTCTCCTTGTAACGCTTGAAGAATGTTGTCGGCAGCACGCTGTTCAATCATCAGCCGCACATCCTGGACGGCAGAGCCAATGTGTGCCGTGAATAGCGTGTTGGGATGTGCTCGTAAGGTGGGGCAAATCTCTTGCGGGCGATCCTCTCGAGCCCAATCTTCCATTTCAAAAACATCCGCTGCGTAGCCGCCTAACTGCCCGGATTCCAGTGCTTCCAAAACGGCAGCTTCCTGCGCTACAGACCCCCGGCATGGGTTGATCAAAAAGGCGCCTGGTTTCATCAGGGCCAAGCGCGCAGAGTTCATGGTATGCAGGGTTTGTTTATTGAGCGGCAGGGCCAAAATGACAATGTCGGCTTGCCCGAGCAGCTCTTCAAGCGACTTGCGCGCCACGCCGAGGGTTTCCTCCTCCGCAGCGGGCAAGGCGTCTGGCTGAGAATACAGCAAGGTTGCCCCCCAGCCTTTGAGCCGCGTTGCCACAGCCTTGCCGATGGGCCCCATGCCGACGATACCCACGGTGGCGTCTGCAATCCCAAGCCCATAGAACGTTGGCTGCCACCCCCTGAACTGGCCAGAACGAACATACTCGTCGGCCGCCCGAACATGTCGGATTAGGCTGATGGTTAGCCCTATGGTGAGTTCAGCCGTTGGCACTGTCAGCAGGTCCGGTACGAAGGTCAGCCAAACACCATGACGCGTACAGGCTTCCACATCGAAATTATCGTATCCCTTCAGGGCAGCGCCAATGACTTTCAGCTTGGGGCAGCCAGCTAGAAATTCCTCGCTGACCCGATCCGGCATAAACACCATCATGCCATCTGCGGTTGCCGCGCGGGCCTTTACCTCGGCGGCGGGCAAGGTAGTGTCTGACTGGTTGGTGATTAATTCACAGCTCTGTTCCAGCCTTTCCAGCACACTGTTGTGTACCCGGTGGGTAATGAAAACCCTTGGTTTCATTTGATTTCCTTACTTGAATTTCTTACGAAGATGGCCGCTAAGGCTATCCACCATCGTCACCATAACGAGTATGACAATCAGGATGGCGCTGACTTCCTGATACTGCATGACGCGTAAAGAGCCCATTAGCTCGAAGCCGATCCCGCCGGCTCCCACCATGCCCATGACCGTCGAGGCGCGAAAATTGTATTCCCAGCGATAGATGGAGACATCGGCAAACTGCGGAAGAACCTGCGGCAGCACCGCGTGCCAGTGAACCTGTAAGCGAGTCGCGCCAGCGGCATTGGCGGCTTCCACTGGGGCTGGGTCGACATGCTCAATCGCTTCGGCAAAGAATTTACCCACCATGCCGATGGAATGAAGGCCGAGCGCTAGCACGCCCGGCAAGGCGCCAAAACCCACTGCCGCAACGAAGATAATGCCCATAATCAACTCGGGCACCGAGCGCAGAGCGTTTAGTAACGTGCGGGTCACGTGGAAGACCACGGGATGGGGCGAGGTATTGCGAGCGGCCAGGAACGCCAGGGGCACGGAAACGATGACCGCTATCGCCGTGCCAGCAATGCTCATGGCGAGCGTATCGACCAGCGGAGACATCCAATCCCTGGCATTGGTGAAATCGGGCGGTAGCGATTCACCCAGCAGGGTGGCGATGGCAGGAACCCCGTTGGCTAGGGTGCGAAAATCCAGCAAGTCCACGTACCAACTCGCCAGGAGAACCACTGCCAGTAACGAGCCCACTTGGAAGAGCTTACTCCGCCAGCCGCGCGCGTGTTCGGCCAGCACCGCGTCAGGAGAGAATGATGAAAGGGCCGGCGGATCCGTTTTGGTCTGATTCATAATGCCCCCTTACATCTTGGCGAAGTCAAGGTCGAGCAGACTACCCATTTCCCGGATCACATCGTAATCGGCGTCAGTGATAACGGCGAAACCTTCGGCTTTTAGGTTGCTCAGGATTTCTTCATCATCAATGCTAATGAAAGCGTCTTGTATCTCCTGCTTGAGTTCCGGGTTCAAGTTGGAACGCATCGCCCAGGGGTACTGCGGATACTCCCCACTGTGACCCAACACCCTAACCTTGCTGCGATCTATCAGGCCGCGGTCCATCACATGTTCAAAGATCACTTCCGATAGTCCCCCAGCATCTGCATTACCATTGGCAACGTTCACCGCCACGGCATCATGGGAGCCAACGAAATGGGCTTCATAGTCTTCGCCTGCTTCCAAACCAGCCGATTCAAGCAACACGGTTTTGGGAATCAGGTGGCTTGAAGTGGAGGCTCGGTCGCCATAGGCCATCTTCATGCCCTCGATATCGGCATAGGACTCAACGCCGGAATCGACATTGGCAATGATGATGGAGCGGTAGGTGGGCTTGCCATCTACAATCATGGCCGCAAAGGGCTCGATCTCGCTTTTGCTTTTTGCCATCACATAGGAGAGGGGTCCGAAGTAGGCGAGGTCGATGCGACCAAAGCGCATGGCTTCGATCATGGAGGAGTAATCTGTAGTGACGATTAGCTCAATTTCTTTGCCAAGCGTGCTTTCAAGATAGTCTTTCAATGGCTGGTTGCGTTTGATCAGTTCAGAAGCGTTTTCATCAGGGAGCAGCGCGACTTTTAACAGGTCTGGATTTGGATCAGAATCCGCAGCTGAGGCCGACACGGTCATTCCAGCCATAAGACAGATAGCGAAGAAAAAGCTGAATAGCGGTTTCATTGTGCAATCTCCAGTTTTATCGAAGGGGTATTCGCGGATTGAGGGGTGGGGTTGGTGGTTTCATCGGCTTCGGGCAAAACCCCTGGCGCACCGTGGTAAATCTCATCCAGGTGGCATTGCTGTAACTGTGCCGGGGCTGCATCGAAAACGATTTGGGCATTCGCTAAACCAATAATGCGGTCAGCAAACCGCTGGGCATATTCCAGCTGGTGCAGTGAAATAATGGCGGTAATACCATCTTCACGGCAGATGTCTCGCAGTAATGTAAGCACTCGCTCAGAGGTTGCCGGGTCAAGGCTGGCCACTGGCTCGTCCGCCAGGATCATGGCGGGCTGCTGCGCCAAGGCACGCGCAATGCCCACGCGTTGCTGCTGCCCTCCGGAAAGCTGATCGACCCTGGTAAGCGCCTTCTCAGCCAGGCCTACGCGATCCAGGCAGTGCAGGGCAAGCTCCTGTTCCTGCCTGGGTAGCGGAAACAAACTGCGCCAGGTGCTGTGGTAAGCAAGCCGACCCATCAGCACATTCTGGAGCGCAGTGTGGCGTTCAATGAGCTGATGGTGCTGGAAAACCATGGCGGTTTTGCACCGATGGCGGCGTACCGTAGTAATGGTTTCGAGTGCACCTAGTTCAGCCGATATCACTTTGCCGGTGCTGGGCCGCACCAAGTGGTTGAGGGAGCGCAGTAACGTAGATTTACCTGCACCGGAAAGACCGAGTAGAACCGTAAACTCCCCTTTGTGGAAATCAACGGTGGTGGGTCGGAGTGCGAGAACATTCCCAGGATATGTCACCCCCATTTTCTCGATGCGGAGCATTAAGTCAGAGGATTGAACAGGCTCCATTGGATCACCTTCTGCAATGTATGAGCTCACTTGATTGTGACTCACAATGCAACGTTAGCGCTCCTAGGTGACAAAGCTGTGTCATGCAGATGATAAGTTAATGACCATCAAAGGGGGCGGGTAGCATGTAATGACATAAGAAATTGGCGCTTTATAAGTTAAAAAAATTTAATGTTTCTGTGCGCGTGCCGATAATGCATTTTGCTTGGTATCAAGATGCGTTGGGTCTAAACGCTTGAAGTTACCGAGATGGCTTCCACCTGCCCAATGCAACGCGCTGCGGGCTTTCACGAGATCCCCCATGCTACTTCTGAATCGAAGCGTTAAACTGCGGCTTGCCGTGAGTTTAGGCGCGTGTATCTTGATGTTAATTGTTGTCGGTATTATCGGTCTCTACAGTCTCAGCAAAACCAACGATGCCCTCAACAGGACTTATGAGGGGAACTTACTCACCTTGGGTGATCTTATTAAGGTCAACCAAGCACTGCTCGGCAACCGGGTTAAGATAACGGCCGAGCAGCGCGATCGAACCCCGGCATCTGCTATAACAACGAAACAAGAGGTTGCGGAAAACGATGCCATTATCGACGCCGCCTGGAATGATTACTTCCCTGAGCGTGTTTCTGGTGATCAAGAGCGTGCGGTAGCCGAAAGCTTTATCGTGTCGCTAGCCAGTCTGCGTGCCGGTATTGACGATATTAACGCGGCAATGATTGGCAATGATTATGACGCCGCCAGAGAGATAGCCACCACCACGCTACGTGCTGAATACCCTAAAGTGCTCACGGCGATTCAGGGCCTTATCGACCTTAACAGCGCCCAAGCCGCCGCCAATAACCAGCAGTCATCAAGCGACTATATTTGGACGCGCAACTTCGTTACAGGCGTTATGGTGGCGGCGATCATCTTCGGCATTCTGCTCTCAATATGGTTGGTTCGCGGCATCATGACACCGCTGGGCAAGGCGCAAGCACTTGCCAACGCCATGGCTGAAGGCAGGCTCGATAACGACGTCGACGCTTCAGCCAAGGATGAGTTTGGTGTGATGCTCAGAGCGTTAAAGAGCATGGAAACCAAGTTCTCGCAGGTGGTCATGTCCGTTCGTAATAACGCTGAGTCCGTAAATGTAGCCGCCGACGAAATCGTGCTAGGCACTGATGATCTCAGCCGCCGGACGCAGGAGCAGGCCTCCAGCATCGAACAGACCGCGGCATCGATGGACGAAATCACCTCGACTGTGCGTCAGAACGCCGATAACGCTTCCGAAGCCGACAAGCTCGTTCACGATGTCAGCCAGCAAGCCAACGCCGGGGGCGAGATCGCAGGTCAAGCCATCAAGGCAATGGAAGGTATCAACGCCTCAAGCCGCAAGATTGCCGGTATCGTCGGCTTGATCGATGAAATCGCCTTCCAGACCAATTTGCTGGCGCTGAATGCCTCGGTAGAAGCCGCACGTGCGGGCGAGCAGGGGCGTGGCTTTGCGGTAGTGGCGAACGAAGTACGCAACCTGGCAGGGCGTAGTGCTGAAGCCGCCAAAGATATCAAAAAGCTCGTTGAGGAGAGTATCGGCCAAGTCGACAACGGCTCAAGTCTGGTCAACCAAGCAGGCAAGTCGCTCGAAGGTATCGTTCATGGCGTTAAGCGCGTCTCGGTGTTGATGGGTGAGATTGCCACTGCCAGCCGCGAGCAGTCCCAAGGTATCGAGCAGGTAAACACCGCCGTCTCGCAAATGGACAGTGTCACCCAGCAGAATGCGAGTTTGGTGGAAGAGTCCAGTGCGGCAGGGCGTTCATTGCAAAGCCAAGCGGAAGCGTTGTTGAAGGAGGTATCGTTCTTTAGAGGAGCGACCACCGGCCAAAACCAACGCGCGCTACCCGCAGCGCCAAGAGCGCGTGACAGCCAGCCGCGGGCCAACAAAGGCTTGCCGACTCACGTGGTTGGTGGCAAGCAAGACACCGAGAAATGGACTTCTTTCTAATCGCTAGCCGTTATGAAAAGCGCCCTCAGGGCGCTTTTTTTCTGAGCAATCAGCTAACACCTAATTGCTCATCAACTGTGCAATGATGGCCTATCGATAGTGAACGCCACCAAGGGGCCGTCATGAAAAAGCTCTTTTCACTGATGATTGTGCTGGTGTTGGCTGGCTGCGCCGCCATGGAGCCTCATGCGGAGCGTGACGTCCAGCGCGACGCCGGTCTGGCCATCCAGGAGATCTACGAGCAGGCGCTGCCGACGCTGTCCGAGGACAAGCAGCGCCACTTTGCCCAGCGGCTCTACCGCCTGACTGGCGAGCAGCGCTGGTGCGCCCTCAATCACGCCTACGGCGAGCGACTACTGGCGCGACTCGAGGAGGACATCGTCGGCCTGGCCGAGCCCGGGTACGCGGCTGCCCGCAGCCGGGCGATCGTTGCCGACTATTCGCAGCGCACTGCCAAGCAGCGTGCCCGGCGCGCCATGCTGAGTGAGTGGGAGGAGATCGCCTTCGCCCGGGGGCTGTTGTTCAGGCTGGTCCAGGCCGAGTACCACGGCCTGCTGCCGGCCATTGAGGACCACGAGCGGGCGCTGGGCTACCAGGCAGAAGTTGACTGGGCGGCCTTCCTGACCGACCCCGCGGTGATCGGGATCTATGCCGCTCAGGTGGCCAACTATAAGTACTTCCTTCACCAGCTCGGCGTGATGGACCTGCGCCGGGAGGTGGAAGAAGCCTTCCGACGCCACTACCCGCCTGATCGAGTTGCCGGGCTCAACGACGCCGAGTACCGTAACTGGCTCTATGGCCTGACCCACTTCGTCATCGCTGACAGTCGCTACTACCAGCGGAAGGTGGACCCGGAGGTGCACGCCTGGGTGCTGGAAGCGCTGGAACGGGAGACGGCCGGTATCATGGCCCGCGCCACGGCCGACATCCAGGCCGAGGTGGCGTTGGCCTTCCTGCTGGCCGGCCGCGAGGACCACCCGTTGGTGGGACGGGTGCGCGAGGCGCTGGTGGCGGCGATCGACCCGGCCAGCGGCATCATTCCCTCGCCCGAGGGGGAAAACGAGCTGGCGGGTGGTGAACACCGCAACGTTCTGGCGATCATGGTGCTGCGCTGGCCGGGCCGCCTGCATCCCGGCCCCGACCTCTCGGACGCGCTTGGCGGGCGCTCAGCCGAATGCGATATTCTGCTCTATTCGTTTGTGAATGGAGATAACCAGAATGTTTAGCCCAGCTGAGCTTCTATCGCGACTTTATCGATCACCGACCAGACTTCCTGAATCTTATTATCGTGGAAGCGGTAGAACGCGTTCTCGCAAAACATCACTTTTTTGCCATCCACCGCAAGGCCGAGGAAGCTACCTTTGGGGGTGACATCGAATCGCAGCCTGCACGCAACATGCGGTGAATCAACGGCCAGCAGCTCAATGTTAAAGTGAAGATCTGGTATCTGCTCGTAATTGGCTTCCAACATGGCGCGATAACCATTAACGCCTAGGCGCTTGCCGTTGTGGTGGACATCGTCATGCACGAACTGGCCAAGGTTCATCCAGTCCTGATTATTGAGGCAGGTGATGTAATCACGGTAGGTCGCTTCCAGGTCACGTTTGTTCATCCTGGCTCTCCTTTCTTGGGCTGGCGTGAAGGCATTCGCCACGGTGCCTCTGGCTAAGTATCATCATCAGCCTAAACCAAACCACAGAAGTCATCACTCATGCCGTGCCCACCTTGCCCAAACTGCCAATCTGAATTTGTCTATCAGGATCAACGCCTGTTCATCTGCCCCGAATGCGCCCGCGAATGGAACCCTGCTGAAGCTGCGGCGGAAGACACCGTGACGGTAAAAGATGCCCACGGCACGCTGTTAGCGGAAGGCGATAAGGTAACGATGATCAAAGACCTCAAGGTCAAAGGCAGCTCGCTGGTACTCAAGGTGGGCACCAAAGCCGTGATCAAGCGATTAATGGACAGCAAGGATCACCAACTAGACTGTAAGGTCGACGGCGTCGGCGACATGATGGTGACCGCCCACTTTGTGAAAAAAGCCTAAATAAGCCCGGAGTTCTTCTAGCCACCTAACGACGCCGTCAGCAATAACCATCCATCAAGGAGATACGAATGAAAGCCATCGTGTTTGACGTATTTGGCACTATTGTTGATTGGCGCTCCAGCTTGATTCATCAGTTCAGGGGGCTTGAGAAAGAACTGGGGATTGATCTACCCAGTGAAGAGCTGGCGGATCAATGGCGGCAGCTTTATGCGCCTTCCATGGATAGAGTACGCAGAGGGGAAATCCCCTGGACGGTATTAGATGAGCTGCATCGAGAAAGCTTAGTCAAGCTACTCGATCAACAGGGGATTGCGCTAGACGAAGCGACCATTGATCGCGTCAATCACTTTTGGCACCAATTAGAACCCTGGCCAGATGTACCACAGGGCCTACAGCGCCTGAAAGAGCACGCCATCATCGCAACGTTGACCAACGGTAATGTCTCATTAATGGTCGATGTTGCCCGTCACGCCAAGCTACCGTGGGATATGATTTTTTGCGCCGAGTTATTCGAGCACTACAAGCCTGACCCGGAGGTTTATTTAGGGGCTTGCCGCTTGCTACGCCTACCGCCGGAAGAGGTAATGCTGTGCGCGGCGCATAATGCTGACCTGCGTGCTGCCCGTGCATTGGGACTGAAAACGGCGTTTATCCCCCGTCGCACAGAGTATGGGCCCCACCAAAGCAAAGATTTAGACGCAGAAGAAGCGTGGGATTTTGTGGCTGAAGACCTCGTCGCGTTGAGCGAGCAACTAGGGAAATAACAATGGAACTCTACCTAAACGCCACCTCGCCCTATGCGCGCCTGGTGCGCATCGTATTACTGGAAAAAGGCTTGGCGGACGCCGTGACGCTGAAGTGGTGCGACCCCTGGGCAGACGATGCCGATCTCTTAAAGGCCAACCCCGCCGGGCGCATTCCGGCGCTGATAACGGAGGAGGGCACCACACTTAGCGAATCCATGCTGATTGCCGTTTACCTGGATAGCGTAAGCCCCAACCCGCCAATGCTGCCAGCCGCCAGCCTGGGGGATGTGCTGCACTTGGCGGGGCTGGGCCAAAACCTGATGGATGCCGCGTTCACGACCGTGATTGCCAGAAAGCATGTTGGCAACGAGATTGACGAGAGCGAGCTAGGCCAGCGTCGTTCGCGAGCTATTCAGCGGCTGTTGAGTCAGTTGAACAGTGAGCTTGGGGAAAAACAGCAAGGCTCATCCATCAATCTTGGTGAAATCGCCATTGCGGTGGCGCTGGATTATCTAGCTTTCAGGCTGCCAGATGTGAACTGGAAAGAAGAGCATTCGCAGCTTCAGGCATGGCATGCTGGCGTTACTGCGCGAGAGAGCTTTCAGCAGACGTCTTTCTGTTAGGATTTTCTATCAGGAGAAGTGGGGCCAAGCGTGTTTACCTAGCGAGCATGAACGGGCTTGCCGCGAAACATGAGTAATGTGCGATTAAAAGCTAATCCTACAGGGTGTTACAGGTTAATAAAAAATCATCTTCTAGTTGCTTACTGAATATTTTCTTGATGAAGTGAACAAAATATTCTGTTTCGAGGCACTTCAAGATGAAACTGATAGGCTATGCATACCTTCACGAGCATTTAGCCTTGGGAGTATGCCCGCCCAAACACCCCGCGCGGGTTCGTCCCGTGACGCGCATCATGACTATGGGGGACGAGATAGCGGTACCCGCAGGACGAGCCCCGGATGCCTCACTGCTCGCTCATCTGGTGTTTGCGCTGAAACACGAAGGGATAGACCTTGCCATACTGGCAGGTACTTTGCCCCATCTGCCCACAGAAGAGTTACAAGAGGCCTTACAAAACTCGCCAAACGGCATTTATTTGAGGAAGTTAGCGTATCTATATGAAGCGATGGTCAAACGCTTGCCGTTTGATATCGCTGTCAGCGGTCGGGCAGTGCCTCTCTTCGATCCTGAGCATTATATTGTTGGTCCCTCGGTGCGGGATAGTCGTTGGCGAATCGATTTCAATGGTCTAGGCACGCTGGAATACTGCGCCACCGTGCGTCGTAGCTCGGTGATTACGGCGCTTTTAGAAGAAGACATTCTGAGGCAAGCTGCCACTTTTATGGCCTCATTGCCCACAGGAATGCTCGACCGTGCAATTCAGTGGGCATATTTGAGTGAAACTCAGTCCTCGTTCGCGATCGAACAGGAGTCGCCATCGCCTGATAAGCAACAGCGCTTCATGCAACTGCTGCGCCAAGCCCATGAACGTAGACCGCTGACAGAAGCCTACCTCGTCGAACTTCAAAACAGCACTATCAGTAATCCTTTCGACAAAGCCGCCACCTTTCGCCATGAGCAGAACTACTTGCACAATGGCTTACCCGGAGCGCTAGGCGTCAGCTATCTGCCACCACCGCCAGCGCTTTGCGATGAGCTGATGAAGGGGCTAATGGCCTGGGCCAATCTAGATTCAGAGAAGGGGATAGCAGACGGCGTTTCGCCACTGGTGGTGTCAGCGGTGCTCTCCTTTGGATTTGTTTTTCTACACCCTTTCATGGACGGTAACGGACGCATCTCGCGGTTTTTGATACACCATACGCTATGCCGAAAGGGAGGGTTGGATCGCGACAACCTTTTACCTATTTCGGTTGCCATGAAGCGTCATGAAGCAGAGTACCTGGCTGCTCTCGAAGCGTTTTCAAAGCCCACCCGAGAGCATTGGAACGTCACCTGGATAGATGCTGATCAATATGACTTTCACTTTAAGGGGTTGGACGCCCTGTACCGTTTTTGGGATGCGACAGAGGCGGTGGCATTTTTACTAAAAATGGCAAAAGCAGCCTTGGAAGACGAGCTAAAAGCCGAGACTCACTACTTGGCGTGTTTCGATCATGTGTATGCTGCAATAAACGAAGCTTACGATATTCGTGGTAGTGATTTGGCGCGCTTGGTCATGATGTGCCTGAGCAATGAGGGACGCCTTTCAAACAATCGTCGTAAACAATTTCGTTATCAAGTAGCTGACGAGGTACTTGATGCCATTGAAACCGAAGCGCGTAAGGTGCTTGAGGCGCATCAAAATGAACAAGCGCCTCCGGATTAAACGACGCTTCGACCTGCTGTAGCGACGCTGCGCTTATTTCATGAAGGCAACCAAGGAGCGGTATGCGCTACGATGAGCTAGATGACCGTGCTGAGTTAAACGACGACGATGCGCCCCGCTTTTCCACCCCTGCTGGTGAGATTATCGGTTGGCGGGATCGCGGCGTTGTCCGCGCCACAGGCATTTGCTATGCCCGCACCCAGCGCTTTTGCGCCCCAAAAGATGAGCTGCCATCAGCCGCGCCTATCCAGGCCAATGAGTGGTCGCCTTGCTCGCCGCAAAACCTTATTCCCGAGCTAAACGCTGTGCTGGGGATTAGCGCCCAGGAGTTCTCCTCCTGCGAAGGCGCGCTACATTTGTCGGTTACCTTGCCAGAAAGCCCCTCGGCTACGCCGCGCCCCGTGATGGTGTGGATACACGGTGGTTCTTACGTGTTTGGCGCCGGGGATCTCTCGGTGTTCGACGTACGCCCGTTAGCGCTTGAGCAGGACGTGATTGTGGTCGCCGTGACGTACCGGCTTGGCCTATTAGGCTTTCTGGGCGGTTACGCCAATCGGCCCGCGAACCTGGGCCTGCTCGATATGATTTCGGCCCTGCGCTGGGTGAACATCAATATCGCCGCCATGGGCGGAGACCCCGCCAACGTCACCCTGTTTGGCCAGTCCGCCGGGGGCGACGCGGCGGCGCATCTGATGATTGCCGAAGGCACCGAGGGATTGTTCCAGCGCGCCATTATTCAAAGCGCGCCGCTTGGCATTAGCCGTGGTCGGGCAAAGATGTATGCCAAGATGGGCCAGCAGGTGCCCACGGTAAACGACGATGCACCGCTTGAAGAGATTTTGCGCCTACAGACCCAGATAGCGGAATCCGTCCGTGGTTTTGGCCTAAAAGCGGCGATGCCATTTGGCACCCAGTACGGCCATTACCCGCTGCCCAGTGAAGCCCAGACCGATGCGGCCTGGCGTCGCGCGGCCGCAAAAATCGACCTGTTTATGGGCTATACCGCGGAAGAGAACACGCTGTTTGTGGTGATATCGCCGAGCCTGACGCGGTTACGTAACACGCCCTTAGTGGGGGAGGCGCTCAATAAAGCGATGGTGGCCGTCACCACACGCTCAGTCTATATCCGCGATGCGCATAAGTTTGCCCGCCGCCACGCCCAGGCAGGTGGGCGCGCTTACCTGTATCGGCTGGACTGGTGCAAGGGCCGCTATCCGTTTGGCGCCACCCACACAATCGACCTGCCGCTGCTACTGGGCGAGCCATCCAGCTGGCAACATGCCGATTTGGTAAAAGGCGTGGACGAGACCACTTTGCTGGAACATGGCCAACGCATGCGTGCGCTATGGGCCGACTTCGCGCGCAACGGTCAGCTTCCGGCCACCGGCCATATCGAGCCCCAGGTGCTTGAGTGGTGGGAGGTAAGCTAGCGCTAGCTCATCTTGAAAATGGGGATGCCAGACTACTGCTGGGTAATAGCAGTTAAACTGCTAGCCCAACGCGATAGCATCGTTCTTATACAGGCTAAAAAAAGGATTACCTACTCGATGAAAGCATTTCAAATTGGCGAACAACACAGCACCAACACCTTAAGTGAGAACCTATCGCAGGTCCTGGAGAAGCCATCATTGCGCCACGATTAGTCAGCCTAATCAGCCGAGACATACAAATACTCACCGGCACCTACGGCCCATTACAAGACCCTAAGCGCGTGCCTGGCACAGAAGGCGTGGGCGATGTGATTGCCGTTGGCGAAGGCGTAACAGAGGTCAGCGTTGGCGACCGCGTGGTGTGTGGTCACTTTGCTAACTGGCACGAAGGCCCTTTCAGTGCCAATATTTTCTCCCACGACATTGGCATCACCCACGACGGCTGGCTAGCTGAAAAAATCCTGCTGCCTGCAGCGTCACTCATTCGCTTACCTGACAACATCCCAGATCAAGATGCAGCGGTTCTCGCATCCGCAGGGCTAACCGCTTGGAACGCACTGGTAGAAACCTCTAACATAAAAGCAGGTGAGCTCGTGCTGTGCCTTGGCACTGGGGGCGTGTCTTTAGCCGCGTTAAAAGTAGCGAAAATGCACGGTGCACGAGTAGCGATCACCTCATCAAGCGACGAGAAACTCAGCGTTGCTCGTGAACTGGGTGCCGACATCACCATCAACTACAAACAATACCCAGATTGGTCTGTCGAGCTAATGAAGCAAACTAACGACCAAGGCGCCGACATCATCGTCGAAACCGGCGGGCAAGACACCCTAGGCCACTCCGTTGCCGCGGCGGCTGTTTATGGTCGAATCGTTATCATCGGTGTTACCCCAGGGCAGAACTCACCGATCCCCAACTACATCAGCTTCAGCACCAAAAACATCACCATCAAAGGCATCGCCAACGGCAGCCGCGCCATGTTCGTCAACTACATCAACGCACTGGCAGCAAACGACAGCACCGCCTTCATCAGCAAAACCTTTGACTTTGACGACGCCCCAGAAGCCTACCGCTTCCAAGCTGCCGCCAAACACATCGGCAAAGTACTGATCAAATTCTAATCACGACGCAGTCAGCTGAGGCTCATCCACCACCACCACCGCGTCACGCAACGTTTCAGCGAAGCTCGCCAGGGCGGGTGTCCAGGTTTCTGGTTCGGGGGCGACAAAATAGGTATCGATATTGGCGATGGACGTGGGCAGTTCCAGCGTATGAATCCCGAACCGGTGCTGGTGGGCTTCAACCGTGCCACGGGGTAGCACCGTGTAACCCATCCCGGCAGCAACGCAGCCAAGCATCGCGTCCAGCGAACCAAACTCGAAGATCCGACCTGCATTGACTCCCTGGGACGCCAGCAGCAGCTCGATACGCTGGCGGTAGCTGCACCCCTGGCGAAACGCCAAGAAAGCAGACGTCAGCAGCGCTTGTGAAGAGGGCATCTTCGTCATCGGCGTTGAGCCGACTAAGACAAGCTGCTCGCTAAACGCTTTGAGCGAGTGGTAGCGGCCATGCTCGAGCCGACCGGCCACGAAAACACAGTCCACCTGCCCGTTAAGCAACAACTCAACCAGCTCAGCCGTGGGCCCGGTCTTGATCTGGATATCAACGTGAGGCTGCGCTGCGTGGTACGCCGCCAGTATCGGCGGAAGACGCAACGCCGTCGTTGTCTCCATGGCGCCGATGCGCAGCCGCCCACACGCCTTCTCCTGGCCTTTGAACAGCGACACCGCTTCGTCGTGGGCCGACAGCATGCGCTCGGCGTACTCCACCAGCGCCAATCCGGCACTCGTAGGGCGAACGCGCCCCGCACGGTGAATCAGCTGTACGCCTAACTCCTCCTCGAGCTTTTTAATATGGGTGGTCACATTGGATTGCACCGTGTGCAGCCGCTTGGCCGCCGCCCCAAAGCTGCCGGTTTCGGCCACGGCCACGAGCAGTCGCAGCGATTTAAGTTGCACGCGCCGTCTCCCTGTCAGGCTATCTATAAACAAGATAGTAGCGATCAAAACTAATCGTTTCTAGAAATAATTCCTCGCGCGTAGTCTGGCGATGTACCAACGTGCTGCCGACCCCACCAAGGGGTGGCACAAAAAGGAACTGGCGTGATGAAGCGAACACTCACTACCGACGATCTGCCCGCCCTAATGACAGGCATAATGGCGACCCTAGCGGCGATTGGCATCGCACGCTTCGCCTATACGCCGCTATTGCCCGCGATTATTCAAGAGGGTTGGTTCACCGCGAGCCAAGGCGCTTACCTGGGGGCCGCCAACCTGCTGGGCTACTTTATCGGCGCACTCGCCGCCCACTCGCTGAGTGAGCGCTTTTCGCCTCGCTTAGTGATGGCCGCAAGCTTCGCGGGTATCGTGCTTAGCTTTGTGCTCTGCGCCGGGGCGGGCGGTTTTCTCTGGTTCTTCTTCTGGCGGTTAGTCTCGGGGGTTGCCGGGGCCATCTTAATGGTCGTTGGCCCTTCGCTTGCGCTAGCAGCCACGCCACCTGAAAGGCGAACGCGTGTCGGTGCCATGGTGTTTACAGGCATTGGCTTTGGCGCACTGCTTTCGGCCTTCATCGTGCCGTTACTCCTAGCGTTAAGCCTCTCCGTCACCTGGGGCACTCTTGGGCTGCTGTGTATTGCCGCTGGCCTTTTGTGCGACTGGGGTGTAGCACACTTGGCCTCACCGATCACGGCTAGCCCAAGGGGGAATAGCCCTTCAGGGTATGCGCGGGTAAAGGTCATTGTGCTGCTTGTTATCGGTGCTTACGCCCTGGATGCGATTGGCTTTGTGCCCCATACCGTGTTCTGGGTGGACTATCTCGCCAGGGAAAACTCCCTGGGCAATCAAGCGGCTTCATTGCAGTGGGGAATCTTCGGGGTGGGCGCCTTGTGTGGGCCGTTCATGGTCGGCGCGCTGGCGCAGCGGGTGGGTTGGCAGGGTGGATTGATGATCGCCTTTGCGGCGAAGGCCGCCGCCGTCTTGCTGCCGGTGTTCTCGCTCGCACTGCTCAGTCAGTCGGTTTCCTCGTTTATGGTGGGGGCGATGATACCCGGCATTGTCGCTCTCACCTCTGGCCGCCTTGCTGAGTTGGTAGGGCCAACCGCCCACAAGAAGCTCTGGGGGCAAGCCACCGCTGCCTTTGCCGCCGCCCAGGCAGTGGCAGGCTATGCCATGTCCGCGCTTTATGGCACCTGGGGCAGCTACGCGCCACTATTTGCCATCAGCGGCCTTATTCTCGTTGCGGGCTTTTTGCTGGTGCTGCTTAGCCGTGGCGTACAGCAGCGCCACACGCATCTTTCTGCCCAACAATCTTCAAAGCACTTTACACACCATGGGAGGCAATAATGGAACTCTACCTGAACGCAACCTCGCCCTATGCGCGCCTGGTGCGCATCGTGTTAATGGAAAAAGGCCTGATGGACGCCGTGACGCTGAAGTGGTGCGACCCCTGGGCAGACGATGCCGACCTATTAAAAGCCAACCCCGCCGGGCGCATTCCCGCGCTGGTAACGGAGGAGAGCGCCACGCTTAGCGAATCCATGCTGATTGCCGTTTACCTGGATAGCGTAAGCCCCAACCCGCCCATGCTGACAGCAGCCAGCCTGGGGGACGTGTTGCATCTGGCGGGGCTAGGCCAAAACCTGATGGATGCCGCGTTCACGACCGTGATTGCCAGAAAACATTATGGTAATGAGATTGACGAGAGCGAGCTGGGCCAGCGGCGTTCACGAGCCATTCAGCGGCTGTTGAATCAGTTGAACAGTGAGCTTGGCGAAAAGCAGCAGGCCGCAGCCATCAACTTGGGTGAAATCGCCATAGCCGTGGCATTGGATTATCTAGCGTTCAGGCTGCCTGAGTTGAATTGGCAAGAAGAGTATCCGCAGTTGCAGGAATGGCATGCTAGCGTGACCGCACGGGCGAGTTTTCAGCAGACTGCATTCGTTTAGCAGAGCCTATGTCAATCAATACCATGACTGCCAGTATCGCCTTGCTACTGCGGGGTGTTATCGTCTGGTCAAACATTACCTAGCCACTTTTGTTTTTGGCCGAGAAGCGGTATTTATCTTCTTTTATGGCAAAAGACGTATAAATGGCACCGGGGGAGGTTGCTTTAGCCCACGACCTTTTCAGCACCCAGCCAGCTAAGCGATGTAAAAAATGACAACCACCACAGCCGCACCCATCACCATTGCACTCGCCCAACTGCCCATCAGCAAAGCGGCGGTAAAAGAAAACCTGCAAACGCACCTGGCCTACATAGAGCGTGCCGCTGCGCTAGGAGCCAATGTGGTGGCCTTCCCCGAACTCTCGCTGACCGGCTACGAGCTGGCGCTACTCAGCCAGTTGGCTATGCCCCGCAACGATAAAACCTTTGCGGCGCTCACCGCAGTCGCCGTAGCCACCAATACAGTCGTGATCGCAGGCTGTCCACTGCATAACCCTAGCGGCAAGCCCTACATTGCAGCGGTGATCTGCTTCCCCAACGGCGAACAAACCTTCTACCTAAAACAGCACCTTCACGAAGGCGAGGATGTTTATTGTGCCCCCGGCCACGAAAGCGGCCTGGTCAACGTCAACGGCACCCACATTGCCCTAGCCGTTTGCGCCGACTTCACCCACTCCAGACACGCCGCTACCGCCGCTGCCCAACAAGCGGACGTTTACCTAGCGAGCGCGCTGATCTCCCCAGGCGGTTACGCCCAAGATGCCGAGCTGCTTGCCGACATTGCAGAGCGACATCAACTGCCGGTGTTACTGGCTAACCACTTTTCCATCACGGGCGGCTGGCAAACCTGCGGCAATAGCGGCGGCTGGAACGCAGCAGGTGAGCTAACTATTACAGCCAACGGCACACAGCCCAGCCTAGTGCTGTGCCGCGTTCAACACGGTGCATTAAGCGGTAGCGTGGAAGTGATGGCTCACCTACATCAAAAAGGATCAGTTTCCGACTAAAAGCTAATCCGGCAAGGTAGGCTTAACCTAAGTTAACTGCTAGTCTCAAAGCATTAGAGCGAAAAACGCCGCAGGGACAATACGATGCAGAATGCCCGCATAACGCTTCACCCTAACCAACAGCGCATCCAAGTGCAGGTTGATGGCATTCTGCTAGCCGACTCTACCAACACGCTTGAACTTCGCGAACACGGCTACCCGCCACGCCACTACTTTCCACGCGAAGATGTGCGGATGGACTTACTTACCATTTCAGAAACAATGACGTATTGCCCCTTTAAAGGACATACGGTGTATTTTTCGCTGGGTGAGAGTTGGGATATTGCTTGGAGTTATGAGGAGCCGATTGAAGGTATGGAAGCTATTGCAGGCAAGGTGGCATTTTCTGAGGAAGTGAGCGGATGACGCTTTTCGTCCCAAAGCGGTCATGCCGGGAAATGCAGCAGGCGCGCGAGTTTGGATATATAGCCTAGTGGAAATTAATGGCTATAAGAATCATAGGCTTGGGAGAATCTGGTAGGCTACATTTGCAGGAAAAAAGTGGCAGCACGTTGATTCAATCTTAGAGCGCGCCGTCTAATGCGCTGTTATACGATGGTCGTAATAATTAAACTTACGAACCGAAGCGGAAAGCTAGATATGAACTGGAAAAAAATGGTGAATTTTTATATTAGGAAAAGTAAGCCATCTACAAAATTAACAAGATAAAGGATTTCCCAATTGAAAATTTCTCATATTGATATTCAAAACTTCCGCAAATTAAAAACATGTCGAGTTGAACTTTCTGATAAAAGTACAATTTTTGTTGGTGCAAACAATAGCGGGAAAACCTCCGCTATGGATGCGCTAATTATGTTTTTGAAAAAATCAAAACGCCGAGAAATAAGCACTACTGATATAACATTATCTAATTGGGCAGCAATTAATAAAATTGCAAGTGACTGGGTTACTAATGCTTCTGCAGAACCACCAAAGCCATCAGACCTATCTCTAAATGTTTGGCGACCATTTTTACCAGCTATTGATGTTTGGCTTGACGTAGATGAATTATAAATCCACTACGTTAGCCATATTCTGCCTACTTTAGATTGGGATGGTGGCTTGTTGGGTGTCAGGTTGATACTGGAGCCGAAAGAGCAAGAAACTCCAGAAGCCATTTATAAATCCTATATGGACGCGTATTCAGCAGCCCAAGGAACGTTAGCAGCACGCAAGAGTACAAAAGAAAATAAAGGTGCCAATGAATCTCTATCGACATTGGCGCTATGGCCTACGTCGATGCGTGATTTTTTGGATAGAAAGCTACAAGACTTTTTCTCTGTTAATGCTTATGTGTTAGATCCAGCGCATGCACAATCAGATTTGCCACAACCGTTTACAGAATTCATGGAACCACTTGAAGGCGACCCTTTTGATGGGCTGTTCAAAATCGACATCATTAACGCTCAGAGAGGCTTCTCTGATCCGAATTCAGGTGAGGGAACTGCCAACACCGACCGCCGCCTCTCCTCGCAATTAAGGCATTACTTTAATGAGCATCTGGACCCAAGCGAGCTACCGGACGCAAGTGATTTGGATGCACTTGAGTCCATGGAAGCTGCGAGAACAGCGTTCGACCAGAAATTGAAGAGTAGCTTTAGTGTCGCCATTGGCGAACTTGAAGGTCTGAATTACCCAGGGTTTAGTGACCCACAAATTTTACTGTCAAGTAAAGTGAACCCTGTTGAAGGGTTAAACCATGACTCAGCCGTTCAATTTAAAGTTGTTCGCAGTGAAGACCCATCGGTTAATAATCTATGCCTACCTGAAAAATACAACGGTTTAGGCTACCAAAACCTAATCTCTATGATTTTTAATCTGATCCGCTTTCGTGATGAATGGATGCGTGTTGGGAAAGTAGGTAAGCGGGAGAAAATTGGTAATACGCCTATAGAGCCTTTGCACTTAATGCTCATTGAAGAACCGGAAGCGCATCTACACGCACAAGTGCAGCAGGTTTTTATTAAGAAGGCATATGGCGTATTACGCAACCACTCTGAACTAGCTGAAAAACTACAATTTTCTAGCCAGATGGTGGTGAGCACGCATTCTAGTCATATCGCGCATGAGACAGACTTTACTGGATTACGCTATTTCCGGAGGAAACTGTTGGCAAGCGAGCTAGAAATACCATGTGCCTTAGTCGTTAGCATGAGCACAATATTTGGTGGTGGAACCGATACATCCAAGTTTGCGAGTCGCTATTTAAAAACAACACACTGCGACTTATTTTTTGCTGATGCTGCAATTCTTGTTGAAGGGCCGGTGGAGCGAATGCTGGTTCCCCACTTCATTAGAAACCACTATCCAGAGTTAGAGAGAAGCTATATCTCTCTTTTGGAAATCGGCGGTAGCCACGCGCACAGATTACGTCCGTTAATTGAGGCCTTGGGTATTCCTACGCTTGTTATCACCGATCTTGATTCCATTAAACATGAATCTACTGGTAAAGCACGACCGCAGAAGGGTCAAAACCTTAGAACGGGAAACGATACATTAAAAAGCTGGGCGCCAAAAAAAATCACCTTAGATGAAGTCTTGGCTGCAATACCCAAAGAAAAAACAACTGATGAAGGATTGGTTCGGGTAGCATATCCCTGTCTTACAAAGATTCAATATCTTTCAGCAAAAGATGAAGAAGCTATCCCCTATACATTTGAAGATGCTTTAGTACTGGAAAATCTCACGATGTTTAAAGCGATAACGGATAGCAAAGGCCTCGTGAAGAAAATGGCCGACGCCGTAAATAAAGCAACGTTCGATGAGGCCTGTGAGGACATGTTTATTGCACTGGGTAAGAATGCTAAGAAGTCTGAAATGGCTCTTGAGTTGCTTTACACCACCGAGCCAAATTTACTTAAACCTCCGGCATATATTAAAGAAGGCCTTGATTGGCTTAATACTATGTTAATCAATGACGCATCTTTGGAAACTCTGTCGTTAGTTATGCAGGAGGACGAGTAATGACAGATGTAATCGACACAAAAGACGTTGATGATGAAATCTTTAGCTGTCTCGACCTCGACAAGCCAAAAAGCTTTTTTCTTTTTGCTGGTGCAGGGTCAGGGAAAACTCGCTCATTGGTCGAAGTACTAAAAAGGTTTCGTGAAAATAATATTCATCGCTTACGAACCAATGCACAACAAGTGGCAATTATCACTTATACCAATGCAGCCTGTGATGAAATTAAACGGCGACTGGAGTTCGATCCAGCATTCAGTGTATCAACCATTCATAGCTTCGCTTGGGAGCTTATTAAGTCTCATACAACTGACATTAAAAGCTTGCTTAGAGTACGCCTTCAAAATGATATTGATGAACTTGAAATAGCGCAAAGCAAAGGGCGGGCGGGATCAAAGGCGGCTGAAGATAGGCCTAGGCAAATAGCGTCTAAAAGCAAACGACTGGAGTCTCTAAGCACCGTTCGAAAATTTACCTACAACCCCAATGGGGAGAACTCGGGCAAAGACACTCTTAATCATGCTGAGGTAATAGCATTAACAGCGGAATTACTCGCAAGTCGTCCACTACTGCAAACAATTTTGACACGTAAATTTCCAGTCTTACTGGTGGATGAAAGCCAAGACACAAAAAAAGAATTAATCGACGCACTTTTTACAGTTCAGCGTGTACATAAAACTCAATTTTCACTTGGGCTTTTTGGCGACATCATGCAGCGAATCTACATGGATGGAAAGGAAAATCTAGGGCTGACTCCATTACCTGATGATTGGCTGACCCCGAAGAAAATATACAATTACAGATGCCCGCGCCGAGTAGTTAAACTCATCAATAAAATTCGGCAGGATGTTGATCAAAACTCACAAGAACCTGTTAAAGAAAATAAAGGTTTAGTAAGGCTATTTATTAAAGATGTCGGCCAGCCTATTGATAAAACGGCATTTGAAAATGTTGTTTGCCAAAAAATGGCTGAATTTACCAATGACATGCTTTGGACCGATCCAAAAGAAAATAAGACTCTGACATTAGAACACCATATGGCGGCTCAGCGTGGTGGCTTTTCAAATTTCTTCAACGCTCTGTACGTCGATAAGCTCAAAACTGGCTTAATAGATGGGACTTTATCCAGCATTACTTTATTTTCTCAAAGGGTACTGCCGCTAATTAACAGCCTAGAAGTTAATAACCAATTTGCTGTATCTCGAATACTGAACAATCATTCTCCATTAATGAGCAAGGAGAAATTTGAAAATAGTGAAAATCCTAAAGCCGAAATTAAAAAAGCGAAGGAAGCAGTAGATGCGCTTTACTCCTTATGGGAAAACGATTCGGACCCAACATTACAAAGCATTCTCAAAGAAATTTATCGCAGTGGTTTATTTAAAGTGCCCGATAGCCTAGCTACTATTGCAGGCAGGCAGGAAAAAGACTTCGAATTAGTCGAAGATGATGTTGACCCCATTATTGATGCTTGGGATAAGGCATTATCGTCGCACTTTAGTGAATTCAAAGAATATGTGTATTACGTCTCCGATAAATCCCGGTTTGGAACGCATCAGGGAATCAAAGGGCTCGAATTCCCGCGCGTAATAGTAGTTCTTGATGATGAAGATGCCGGTGGTAATTTTTTTAGTTATGAAAAGTTATTCGGCGTGAAGGCCCCGACAAAATCAGACATTGAGAATCAATCAAAAGGTAAAGAAACCAGTATCGACCGCACTAGACGTTTATTTTATGTGACTTGCAGTAGAGCAGAAGAAAGTCTGGCGATCATTGCTTACACCAGTGAGCCTATTAAAGTGAAGGAAAATGCTTTAAGACAAAAATGGTTTGCGGAGGAGGAAATTGTCACATTGTAGTATCAATATTATCTTCACCTCAGCTTCTTTTAAGAGTGTTCAACTTTCGCTATTGGTTGGATGTGAACATAGAGATCACGTATAATCGGGTAGCCGGGGGTGTCTAGCCCCCAGCCCCCACAACACCCTGCATGCGGAACCGCACAGGGCGTTTCACTCAGTAGTGAAGCTTGATCCATCCATCGCGCAGTGATACCAAACCGG